>NZ_JBYQFJ010000003.1:0-260955 GCF_057836705.1 Virgibacillus carmonensis
GCACCGCTCTGCTTATGCTTGTCGTGTCTTTCAAGGCGCCCTGAGCTTTTCTTACCAGTTATGATCAAAGAACAGAGAAAAAGGGGGCAATCACAATTGCTAAAGCAACTAATGCTACAGCACAAGATCCGACCTTGCTCTCTTTCCAAAGCTTTATGGAAAACCCAATTGTATATAAAAATACGACGGTGATCATGATCCAAATAAATAATGTCAAGTTAATCCCTTATTTCCTTTTCATTTGGTAATTCACTTTGACGGCCAAATTGACCGAATGTAACCTTTACATCTATATTTACCTTCATATCAGGATAGGATTTCATCCAGTCAAATTCTTCAAAAGCAGGAATTGTAAGAAACCTTTTTCTGGCAATTAATGACCAACCGAATGGTTCTGCTTTAAACACCTCTTGAGTCCTTGTAACAAGTTTCTCCATCTTTTCTGTAATTTCCTTCTCGATGGATTTTTTTAATTTCTTTCTTTTTGATATGTCTTTCTCATAGTCCACCATACTGTGGGCTGACAACACCTCAATTTCAAGGGGAACTGTTACATCAATTGTTGGTGTAGAAGCTGCTAAATCCATTTCAACTTTATTAGACTTTGTTTTATTAACTCTTGTTGCCACACGAAATTTTTCATTAAATGGATCTGTATAAGTAGTCAAAACATCTGTAGCGTTTAATGTGTCGTTCAACATAATGGAAACGCGGGTTTCGTCTGCTGTAAGCTTACCAATCATTATTCCTTCTTTAAAAACGGCTGATCCGGCGAAGTTTGTTGTATTTGTTTGACCCGAATAGCGGAATTCACCAGCAGTAAAATTATCATTATCACGATTTTGATTCCCATCATCACTTTGTTTTGTTGTACCATACATTGCCAAAAAGAGATCCGCGTCCGCTTCCGTTATTCTAAAATAACGAATCAGTTCAGAATTTGGCAGCATACCAGTTTCGATTCCGCGTTCCAAGACCATATCAAAATATTTATGTGGTCTTGTTTCAAGTTTGGGTTCATTTTCCTTAAAAAATTCACTCGCTTTTTCTTTTGTAACTACCAAATGTACATCACGTCTAATTTCTGGATCTTTAGTAGTGTCGTACATCCATCTTATAAAGTCTTTATCCTTGGCAAATTCCTGTGACACAGTCAATACGCTCAGTAAATCGTAGGTAATTTCTTTTGAGATAACAACGTTTGCTGCGTTTCTGGAAGTAGTGATATCATCTGTAACAAAGCTAATTATTTCATGTGGGGGTTCTTTTGTACCACCACCCTGTATTTGTGAACCATATTCTGGGTTTGCGATTAAATAGGTGAGCTTAATTTGATTGTCATCTTTAGCATTATCTAGCCCAATTGCAATTACATAGGCTCTTTCTTCGATCTGACTTTGGTTCCAGCAACCACTTAGTATAAGTGTTAAAATGATTAGACAGCCAATCCGATATACAAGTTTACGTCTTTTCATTTTTGTAATCCCCCTTGAACTTAGCTAATACCCACAACATACAAGGCAAGCCGAAAAAAACAGGTGTTAAAACAAATAACAGGGAGTCTCTTAGTTGGGAAAGTGCAAACGATTCATTTTCTAATATCATTCCAAGAAATAGAAATAGTGTGGCAAGGGAAGGAATTGTATGTTCAAAGTCTTTAATTCTAAAAAGTCTTCCAAATAAAATCCCATTTAAGTAAAGATAAACGGCAAATCGAATAAATGAAGCAATTAACCAAAATGGAAAAAAGAGTGTCTCCATATTTGATAGGAATCCTATACTAATATAGCGAATTGCTTCGTGATAGGGGTAATTCAACATTTGCGCGGTCTTATAATCAAATAAGAGTACGTAAGCTAGAATAGCCACAGTCAACTCCACAATTAATATTACAAACGCTATCCATGTGCCTCTTGTAAAATCTTTGGTGTTTCGAATATAAGGTGTCAAGAGGCACAAGTAAAAGATATCACCATAAATGGAAAGTCGCATTGTACTTTCTTTGACTACTTCCCATCCTCCAGGCCCGAGGAGTGGGAATAGAAATGCAAAGTTTCCCTCTATCATGGTTAATAGTAATGCTAGGAATAACGAAATTTTAATATATGGAAGAATGGCTTTCGCAACTGAGCCAATTTGTTCTAGTCCATGTTTTGCCGCGTAAACACATACACCTATTAAAATAGTGTATATAACGATGGTTGGTGTTCTTGTAAAATACATTGTTCCTATGATATCAGTATAAATGGCACTATCAATAATAATGGCAGCAGAGCCTACAATCCATAGAACAAATATAATGACAAACCCGATGTACTTTCCAAACAGATGAATGATGATTTCCAGTAAATTTTTTTCTTTATAATACATCATTGTTTTTAGTAATAAATAAATCGGAACAATCGATATGACGCCACTTATAATTGGTGTCATCCATGCCGCATTATATAATGAACTATACAAAATGGCTGGTAAATCATCCGCTAGCTTGGTACCAATCGTTAGTAAAATGATGGCTATATATTCTCTTATCCCAATTTTTCCGCTACTTTGCTCCATATGTCAATTCTCCTATTTCTTTTTCAAGTCTTTAGGCTTTAAATAGCTTGGACGGAATATTTCATTTTTCAGCATCCTCCTAAAAATGGTGTCACCTGAAGAAAGGTATTTAGGTGTTAATGGAGAAAGATAGGGTACTCCAAAGGATTTAATGGATACCATGTAAAACACACCCATAATGAACAAGGCAGTAATGCCATATATTCCAAATGCACCAGCAGCAAGGATGAAAGCAAAACGGCATATTCTGACAGCAAAGTTCATACTAATATTACCAATCGCAAACGAACTTAATCCACCTAAGGCAACTACAATTACTACAATTGGGCTTACAAGGTTTGCTTGGACGGCAGCTTGACCTAATATTAAGGCTCCAACAATTCCAATTGTCGGGCCTATTGGACCTGGAATCCGTAACCCTGCTTCGCGAATTAGTTCAAATGCGATTTCCATAAATAATACTTCCAATACAGCACCAATGGGAACTTTTTCTCTTGTAGCAGCTATAGCAAGTAATAAATCAGGTGGTACCATTTCAGCGTGGAAATTGGTAACTGCAATATAGATGGAAGAAGTAAATAAGGCGATGAACATTGCCGTCATTCGTAATAACCGTGTGAAGTTCCCATAAACAAGTCGCATGTATCGGTCTTCCGAAGTGTGATAAAATGACCAGAATGTAGCAGGTAAGACGAGTGAAGCTGGTGAGTTATCCATGAGTAATACAATATAACCTTCCTCAAGGAAAGACGCTGCACGATCCGGTCGCTCCGTATTTAAGATAGTTGGAAAAATCGACTTTTGCCGTTCTTCAATATGCTGTTCTAGTATCGCTAAATTTTCGATCGTATTAATATCTACTTTATTTATTCGTTCCTTAACTTTTAGTAATAATTCTTCATTAACCAAATCTTTTACATATACATAATAGACTTCATTATGGGACCGTTTGGAAATTGTAGAGGACTCAATAATCAAATCCTCACTCTTAATTTTTTTTCGAATTAATGAGATGTTCGTCATAACTTTTTCGTTAAACGCTTCTTTAGATCCAATTAAAGAAACTTCATTTTCCGCTTTTTCAATTCCTCTACCCTGGAAGTTGGCCGCATTAATAATAAACGCTTGCTTTTCACCTTCAATAAAAATTGCTACATTTCCTTTATTGACATCTTTTAGGATATCCCTTACTTTTTTAGCCGTGCTAACAGTTTGAGCAGACATTAGGTCATCGATTTTTCGTGAAGGTTTTTCGTTAAGTAAAAGTGGACTAATTATTTGTTTTTCGATCATGTCCGAATCAGTTATGGTACTAATGAAAACTAGTACAGCTTTTTTATTGTTACCGCCGATTCGGATATCTCGGAATTTAACATCCTTATTAGCTGGATAAGAATAGATGGATTTGAACGTACTTTTCGTGTTGTCCAGGTTTTGTGTAATCTCCTTTTCCTTAATCGCAATGTCTTTTTCCGAGGATTGCTGGGTATATAGCTTTTCTTTATTTGTTGTTATGTATTTAGTTAGTAAATTTTTAATCATTAGAAGCTACCCCCAAGCGTACGTTATTCCACTTATCTTGTCACGATAGCCGTTAAAGTATGTATTTCTGGAATTAGCAGGAATAGACTTTTTTTAATCGATCTTTTCATGATATAGTTAAACTAATCATTATCTGAATTATTAAAAAGGTGGTGTGAGCCTTTGCAAACCAGTGAAAGACCAAAACTTAAATCGGTAATTAATATGGATGCAACAGGTATAGCGCAGGCGATTAAGAATGGCGAAATGTCTAGCTTTGATGTTACCAGCATATACATAGAACACATTAAAAAAATTAACCCTGCTATTAATGCGATGGTTGAAGAACGTTTCACGGAGGCATTAAATGAAGCACAAGAAATGGACAGACAATTAAATGATGGTACAAAAAAAGGATTATTATATGGTGTGCCAATTAGTGTTAAAGAAGCATATAACGTTAGAAATATGAAAACAACTGGGGGATTAATCAATCGATATGATCTAATAGCCAGAAATGACGCCGTCCTAGTGGCTAAGCCTAAAATGGCTGGGGCTATAGTACTTGGTAAAACAAATACTCCTGCATTATGTTTTTGCCAGGAAACAGATAATAAACTATACGGAAGAACAAACAACCCGTGGGACCTTGAACGAACTTCAGGTGGTTCCAGTGGTGGTGAAGGTTCGTTACTAGGCGCTGGTGGGGCTGCTGTAGGAATCGGCTCAGATATTGGTGGGTCTATTCGGTTTCCAAGTCATTTCAATGGTGTTGTTGGGTTCAAGTCTG
This sequence comes from Virgibacillus carmonensis, assembly GCF_057836705.1. Classification (NCBI taxonomy): domain Bacteria; kingdom Bacillati; phylum Bacillota; class Bacilli; order Caryophanales; family Bacillaceae; genus Virgibacillus; species Virgibacillus carmonensis. Next base: position 4,871 of record NZ_JBYQFJ010000003.1, read on the forward strand.
GAAAATATCAAGTATCAGCAGAAGGAAATTTCCCTTCTATTACTATTCCGTTACAGGAGCGCATGTTGGGATTGGGGCCGATGGGAAAGTCTGTACGTGATATGGAACTTTTATATAATATAATCGCAGAAAATAAAAGTAAGGATATCCAATTGGATCAGTTTGAAATTGAGCTGCTGCAGGAGGATACTGAATACCCCTTATCAGATCAGACAACAGAAATTATGGGGGAAATTGAAAAATTTGTAGCAACTTCCGCTCCAATAAAACGATCGATACCGCCTTACTTTAAAGAAAGTGCCCAATTATGGCAGGAAATTATGTCGATAGATGGCGGGAAAGGAATGGAAAAAATTGCATTCACCAGTGATAGGTTAAGTTCCTTAAAAGAATTTGCTAAAGAGAAGGTGACGAAGAAATCACAATTTCATCCTTACTTAACATGGGCGATGATTGGTGCTAATTTGTTCAAACCTAACAAAAAACGCAGAAGAGAAATAAAGGCAATTATTGAAGAAGGAGACAGGACATTAGCAGGTTATCTAAAGGATCGTCTATTGATTTTTCCAGTGTATCATACAGGGGCACTAGAACATGGAAAGGTATATCGCGAGATCTTTTCCATTAAGAAGACCTTTTTAAAATATATGCCGTATGTTGCGTATGCAAATGTATGGGGACTTCCATCATTATCTGTTCCAGTAGGAAAAGATGATAACGATATGCCAATCAGTATACAAATCATGAGCTCTAATGGTAATGAAGCTGCATTGTTTCAATTAGGGAAAAGAATGGAAGCACAATTTGGTGGATATACCAGGTGTAAGAAACTTGACTAACTAAAACGGGCAGTAGTTTGGTCACTACTGCCTTTATAATCCCTCACACACAAAACCGTCTCCTTCACCATCAAGTCGGTGTGAATCTATTTCGGGTCCTCCAGCAGATTCAAAAAATGTTTGTGCTTCTTCTTGAGATGTAAAATCCCCACAATCACGATCAGGACCAGTTAAGTCATAACTAGGTTCTTTTTCATTATCCTCCTGATTAACCGGAATTGATTCGGAGTTAAATCCTTCCTCTGTAACATAGCCATCAATACTCCAGATACCGATTTCCTTGTTTTTTGCTTTGGATTCTAACTCGCGAAGTTCTAATACATACTTATCATTTGGAGGATAGACGTAAGCGACTCTAGCCAAGCCTTCTTTAATTAGTAGCTTGTTAAACATTTGACCGTCCTCGGTATAAACATATGCAAGTAATCTATCATATTTATCTCTCTTTTGGGTTCCATGTTCGATACGAATTGGGTCAGAAGGGGAGAAGGATTCTTTCATACGTTCACTTGCTTCGCGACCAAATGGTTGAACCTCCTTATCTGGGTGCTTTGTTTCCGGTGTATCAACCAATAACAATCGTATGTATTCATCTTTGCCATCAATCGTTGCAATTAATGTATCGCCATCTACAGATCTGACAAAGGTCGCTTCATGTTCATCAGGTGTACAGCCTAGAAGTAGTACTACTAATAGAAAAGTGGCTAAACATCTTTTAAGCAAATAAAAACAGCTCCTTCCATGTACTAAACAAATTATACATGAAAGTAAGCTATTCTAAAAAGACTATTTTAAGTATGCCGATACGAGGTCAATTGCTTGCTGCAGCTTTTGACTATTAGTTTGATACAATTGTTTGGCTGACTGATTCTCTGTAGCTAATGCGAAAAGCTCAAGATCAGCTTGGCATTTTTTTAAATTTGCTAGAAGTAATGGTTTTTCCGAGGGAGAGGGTACTGCAATTTTGTCATCATATAAATCGACAGTAAGCTGTCCATCTGTATCTGCTTGCCCTAGAAAAACATTTTCAATACTCACGTTCAACTTATCAAGTTCCGTTTCTAACCAATTTGTGTTTAAGGAGAGGTTTGCCAATGGTTCTAGAATTACTTTACCATCCATGATTACCGTTTGTGGTTCTTTTTCCGTGGGAATCTTCATTCCGAGAACTTTTGCGGTTATCGGTTGGTTTTCTTTTTTTTCCATCACATTCAAGCTACCAGAGGGTTCAAGTACAGCGAACTCAACATCAGCTGCTTTATAGATATTATTGGAACGAAGCTTTTCGAGTAACTCATCAGTGGTAAAACGCTCTTTCTTAAGGTTGTCCTCCATAATTTTACCGTCTTGAATGAAGACTGTACTTTTACCTTGGACAAAGTTTCGAAATGATTTACTTTTCTGTGAGAGGAATTCAACGGCAAGCGGTATGAAAAACCACACCAACAACGCCGCAATAGCATGAAAGAAGTTCGTTTCAGTATCTGCCGCATGCATCGCAACAATACTACCAATGACAATACCTGTTATATATTCAAAAATGTTCATCTGTGATAGCTGCTTTTTGCCCAACGATTTTGTTATAAAAAAAAGTACAACAAGTAAGATAAACGATCTGACGATAATATTAACCCACTCTGGCATACTAAAAATCCTTTCTAAAATAGCTGAATTCACTAGCTTTTGTATTGTGGTTCCTCTTGGTCAAGATAAATGACTTGTTTTTGTAAGTCACTCTTCACTTCACCGACAATTAATTGAACGTCTTGATATACTTTTTTTGTTTGTTGATCCTGTGTTTTATTTGCTAATAAATCTAATGTTGCTTCCGCACTTTTTAATGAAGAAAAACAACTTTTCACTTGCGATCCGATCGTCATCTTTAATTGCCTCCTTAACCTTTAGGTCTAAAAAATATAGCACCAATCATACCAAAAATAATTGCGGCGGATATACCCGAACTAGTAACTTGGAACATGCCTGTTACTACACCAATTAGTCCATGTTCTTCTGCTGCGGCCATTGCGCCATGTACTAATGAGTTTCCAAAGTTTGTTATTGGAACCGTTACGCCAGCCCCAGCAAAATCGATTAATGGTTCATACAATCCGAAACCATCCAGGATTGCTCCAGCAACAACAAGTATACTTAAAGTATGTCCTGGTGTTAGTTTGAAAACGTCAAACATAATTTGACCAATTACACAGATAAGTCCTCCTATAACAAATGCCCAGAAAAAAATCATATACTATCACTTCCTGTTTCAATAGAGACTGCATGAGCGATACAGGGAATAGGATCCTTTTGTTGAATACTTAATGTAGAATGTAATGCACCTGTTGCAATTACAAGAATACGATTTAGTTCTCCTCGTTTCATTTTGTTTAAGAAATGACCGTACGTAACGACAGATGAACATCCAGCACCACTTGCTCCTGCTAAAACTGGCTGCCCTTCTCGATAGATCGTCAATCCACAGTCGACATATTGATCTTCTGAAATAGGAACACCTTGTTTTTTTAGGAGATCTAAGGAAACTTCCCGCCCAACATGACCTAGATCCCCAGTTATGATTAAATCGTAATAGGAAGGATCTATATTTCTTTCCCTCAAGTGGGTTTCTAATGTATCCACCGCAGCGGGGGCCATAGCGCCACCCATGTTGAAGGGGTCGCTCATGCCCATATCAACTACTTTTCCAATCGTTGCAGAGGTAATCACCGGACCTTTGCCTTCCTTTGCTACCAATGCACAACCAGCCCCAGTTACCGTCCATTGTGCTGTAGGTGGCTTCTGCCCACCGTATTCAGTAGGGTAACGGAATTGCTTTTCTGTCGCAGCATTGTGACTTGCACTACCACTTAATATATAATTGGCTCCTTGTCCATTGATTAAAAAGGCAGATAGTGCAAGACTTTCCATTGAAGTAGCGCATGCACTAAATAGTCCGAAATAGGGCACATCTAGCGTTTTTGCAGTAAAGCTTGTAGGTGTAATTTGATTAATTAAATCGCCACTAATAAAAAATTCAACCTGCTCTTTTTGAATGGAACTATTCTTAATCGCAAACTGGCAAGCCTCTTCTAGCATTGTTTGTTGCGCCTTCTCAAAAGAAGCTTGTTTCAGCCACATGTCATCATGGAGTAAATCGAAATCATTCGGGATATTCCCGTTAGCCTCAAATGGACCTCCGACAGTACCAGTGGAAATAATGACGGGTTTATTTTCAAAAACCCATGTTCGATGACCTAGTAACATCTATAATCCCCCCCATTGAATTAGAATCGTTTTGATCAGTGCAACAACAAATGCTGAAAATACGCCGAATAAAACAACAGATCCCGCTAGTTTGAACATATTGGAACCCACACCCAATACAAATCCTTCTGTACGGTGCTCTATGCATGCGGAAATAACAGCGTTACCAAATCCAGTTACAGGAACTGCTGATCCAGCACCAGCAAATTGACCAATTCGATCGTATATTCCAAAACCGGTTAACAGCATGGTAATAAAAATTAATGTAGCAACTGTAGGATGTCCCGCTGTTTGGTCGGTGAAATCAAAGAAATAAATATAAAACGTTGTAATTAACTGACCAATAAAACAGATTAATCCACCTACTAAGAAGGCTTTTATACAATTTTTGACTATAGGCCTTTTCGCCTCCCGTTGTTGTTGGAAGGCTTGATATTCTTGTGCAGTTGGAGGTAAGTTTTTCTTTTTTTTATCAGCCATTACGTGCCCACTCTTTCATTTAAGTTTTATCGCGTGAAAGTTCAATTAGATGTTTCACTTCTTTTTTTAACTTTTTATTGCCAATCTTTTTTTGAGATACCCTTTTTTCTAATTTATTTACTTCCAATACCAATTTTTGGTCCGTTGAAACTTCCAACTGAAGATCACCAAATTGCTTCTTGAGTTTCTTTTCTAACTTTTTTTCTAATTTGGTTAATTTCAAACGATCATTATGATGTACTTTATACGCAATCAACATTTTTTTATCCGTGTTAACTGCATATACATTGGTTGTTTCATCATATCTCCGCAACATTTTTTTTGCTTGTTCTGATGGGGATTGATCATTTATTGAAGAGGTGCTTAACTTAGATGGCTCAGCTTGTGTTTGTTCTTTTGAAGTATCCGTATTTGTATTACAAGCAACTAAAAAACTTAGCACGATTAGAACAAACAACTTTTGTATTTTCAATTTATCATCACCTACTTTATTAGGATTATGTAGTAGGGGGTTGAAACTGGAAATTCAACCCTTTAAATCAGTCTAGACGTCTTTATATTGCGGTTCTTCCTGTTCAATTTCCTGCATACGTGGTTCAACACTTTGCACAATGGCATCTGTTTGTTGTGCTGCACCTTCATATAATTGTTGTGCTTGCTTATTTTCTGTTTGTAAGGCAAATTGTTCAAAGCTTGCTTGAGCACTTTTCAATCCAGCAATGGTTTGCTTAACCTGACTAGAAACTGTCATTCGTATTCCTCCTTTCGCTATCAGTTATTAGAATTGTATTTTTTGTCGTTATTATGCTTTATATTTATTTCCTTTTTATGTTAATGTTGATATAAGAAAAAACTGAATTATTTTATTCTTAAATAAGATTCCAAGTACTATTCTAAGAAAAATGAAACTTAATTGTCGTTTTATTCGTCCTATATAATAAGAATCAACAATTGGTTGGAGGGCTATCCTTGCGAAGATTTAAGCTTATATTACTTATAGTTCCCATTAGTATCCTAGCCATCCTTTCTTTTATATGGATTGGATTTGAAAAAACAACACTAGTTGCAAATCAGACTGGTTCTGCAGGTGTTGGAGATTTTATCCTACATATTAGAGTTGAGGAAGTGGAGCAGGAAATTAAGGTGTTCCGAGCATTGCAATACAATGGAAAAGAAACCATTGAAATTGAACACCAAACGCCATTAGTATCTGTCTCATTAGATAATAGAAATCATGACTTTACAGGGAGTTCGGTCTTAGAAGAGATGAAATATGGAAATAGTTATTACCCACAAAAAGCTAAATTTATAAAGGTGCCGGAAGAAAAAGGAGAATATACCTTATATTGCATAGCCAAATTTCGAGTAAACGGGGAAGAAAAAGTTATCGAACACACTGAAGAGTTAGTTTTTGAGTAATAAAAACCCTTAATCATTTCTGCGGATTTAAACTTATCCTAGTCATGTATAAGCACCAGAGCTAGAAATAATAAAAACAGCACTTGGGCAAGTGCTGTTTTATCTGGCTTTTTAGTCCGTTGTTACGGTAACTTTTTTTGTTATCCCACTGGATTCATTCCACTCGGCAAGAGAAGAGGGTTCATCCAGGGCAGGTATTGTTATCGAGATATTTTGATTATCGATCCACTCTGCAGTAAGAATTGGCCGATGGTAGTCCAGTAATTCCATCTCGTTTGTCGCATTTGTCAGTGGTAAGAGTTCCCACTCTAGGATGTCAATTACAACAATGGTGCTTAGGTGCACTGACATAGTATCATCACGATTAAACTGAAGAAGTATTTTTGAATTATCTTGTGATAGTTTTATCTCTTTTAATTGGGCTAGGTCCGCAATCAGATAAGCTTGATTTCCTTCACTTTTATTTAGTAATAGGTAGGAACATGATTCATTCACACATGAAAATTCAAGTAAGTATAGGTGACCATCGTCATACTGAAGAGGTTTAAGATGCATTGATTCCACTGTTTTGGCACGGTCTTTTGATGCGCTCAAATATGCATTTAAAATAGGGACCATTTCCAGATTAATCATTACTTTTTCATCTGGAAGGATGAATTCAATCATTTCATCGATCTCATCTTCATTTGATTGCTCAACCAGCTCAGGATTCTCTTCTGTACTCTGGGTCTCAGTTTTCTTTTTCACAATAACTTGCTCTTCATTTTGACAAGCTGCTAGTAACAGTAGTAAACCAATTAATAAAAAATATTTTTTCATACAAGCTCTCCTACATAGATTAATAATTAGAATATAATTAATTATACATTAATCTAAAATAGAAAAAAGGCTATATTCACAAAAAAACACCGCACTTAAACGATGTTTTAAACATTTTTGTTGTCATCTTGATTATCGCGGCTACCATGTGATAGATAATCTTCTTGTAATCCTTCCTTTTCCTTTATGGACAAAGAAGAATCATTAGTAGGATTTTTACTTTTATTCGAGATCAAAAAAGCGATAATCAGTAGGACTATAACTGCAATTATCATATAAAGCCACATCATTTTTTATCACCTCTTATAGTGAAGCAAATGTTTTAAAGCATAGGAAAGACATAGCTGATTAAGAACCAAAGAATTCCGAAAAATATGATTAAATAAGTTGCGTACTTAATCAAAGCTACGCCAACCTTGCTTGAATCTGATTTCTTTTCTCGATGTTCCACTTCTACTTCTCTGTCTCGACGCTCATCCATCCATACTTACACTCCATTATTATATTCTTGGTTACTATTTAATACCCATCATTGTTTAAAGTAAAACTTTTCGGAGAATGAAAAATATTATTTATTAAAAAAATTTGTTAGACTAAGAGTACTAGAAAAATAAAGTGAAAAGGATTTTGTTGACTATGGTAGAAATGCGTAAGCCTTTGTCAGTTCATGAAGCAGTAGACAACGTAATGAAATTTAGTAAAACGGGTGAATCTGAAGTGGTCTCAATTGAATTATGTGATGGGAGAAGGCTAACAGAACCAATTATCACCAAACATGCAGTACCACCGTTTGATAAATCACCCTATGATGGATTTGCCTTTTATTCCCGAGATACCAAGCATGCATCTACCACAAATCCTGTTGAATTTGAGGTTGTTGAGCATATTGGGGCAGGACATGTTCCGAAGAAAAAGCTGAAAATGAACCAGGCTACACGCTTGATGACTGGTGCACAAATTCCAGATGGAGCGGATTGTGTTGCGATGTTTGAAATATGTAGGGAATTTGAACGAAATGGAAAACCTTACATTTCTTTAAAAAGCAAAATGGAGCCAGATCAGAACGTGATTCGAAAAGGTTCTGAAATTGGGAAAGGTATCAAACTGGTTTCCAAAGGAACAGTTATCAATCCTGGTGTAAAAGCACTTTTAGCAACATTCGGGTATAAAAACGTCCATGTTGCGAAAAAGCCTGTCGTTGGAATCTTTGCAACAGGAACCGAATTACTGGACGTTGACGAAGAGCTCGAACCAGGGAAAATACGGAATTCCAATGCATATATGATTATGTCGCAAATAAAACGATCTGGGGCAGAACCTCTTTATTTCGGAAAATTAGTTGATGAACTTGAAACAGGCTTTGAATCGATTAAAGTTAAATTAGAAAAAGTAGACTTTCTCATTACAACTGGTGGGGTTTCTGTTGGTGACTATGATTTAATGCCAGCAATATATAAAAAATTAGATGCCAGGGTTTTATTTAATAAAGTGGCTATGCGTCCAGGCAGCGTAACAACAGTAGCAACGGTAGGGGGGAAACTTTTATTTGGCTTATCAGGAAATCCTTCAGCATGCTATGTCGGATTTGAGTTGTTCGTTCGACCCGTATTACAACGGTCTTTATACAATGAAACTCCCTTTCTAAAAAGGTCACAGGCACGATTAGCTAACGACTTTCCTAAGCCTAATCCCTTCACTCGGTTTGTGCGTGGAATAATTTTTATTGAAGATGGACAGGTTTCTGTTCGCTTAGCGGGTATGGATAAGTCTAATGTTGTGACATCGTTAGCCTTTACAAATGGGTTCATAGTCCTTCCCGGGGGAAGTAGGGGCTATACAAAAGGTTCACAAGTCGATGTATTATGGCTTCATGATGATAATGGTGGACAAGACATGTTTTAAAAGGAGCTGAGTGAGAGTGAATCAAGTAATCACCCCAATTACAGATCATCTTGGAAGACAACTTAAGGATCTTCGAATATCGGTAATAGATAAATGTAATTTCCGGTGTACCTATTGCATGCCAAAAGAGATTTTCGGCGATGACTATGTTTTTCTCCCTGAAAGTGAATTATTAAGTTTTGATGAGATTACACGTGTCGCCGAACAATTTGCGAAACTTGGCGTTGAAAAGATTCGTATTACTGGTGGTGAGCCGCTACTACGTAAAAACTTAAACGAACTCATTTCAACGTTAACAATTATACCTGGTATTAACGACATTGCATTAACAACAAATGGAGTATTTTTGCCGAAGAAAGCACAAAAATTAAAAGAAGCTGGATTAGAACGGGTGAATATTAGTTTAGATGCAATTGAAGATGACGTCTTTAAGCAGACAAATGGTAGAGGTGTTGTAACACTTCCTGTATTAAAGGGGATTGAAGCTGCGCAAAAAGCTGGGTTACAAGTTAAAATAAATATGGTTGTAAAAAAAGGAATGAATGAGGATCAAATTTTGCCGATGGCCAGATATTTTAAAGGTAGTGGTGTTATTTTGCGATATATTGAATTTATGGACGTTGGAAACCATAACGGGTGGGATCTAAATAATGTGATTTCAAAAAAACAAATTATTGATATAATCAAAGAAGAATTACCGATTGTCCCATCTGATCCGAATTATCATGGCGAGGTAGCATCAAGATACAAATATGAGGATGGAGCAGGAGAAATTGGAGTCATTTCATCAGTGACGGATTCATTTTGTAATACCTGTACGAGGATTCGATTATCAGCGGATGGTAAGCTTTACACCTGTTTATTTGCCTCTGATGGATACAATCTACGGCAGGACTTGCGTACAGGTTTATCAGAAGATGAGTTAGGAACCAATTTGAGTTCCATTTGGAATAAACGAACTGATCGCTATTCTGATGAACGGATGGAGTCGAAAAAATCAAGTCGCAGGAAAATTGAAATGAGCTATATAGGCGGATAAAGTATGTGATGTGTCTGGGGGTGGATAAATGAAAACATTTAAATTAAGTTCTTTAGAAATTGTAGAAAATGAAGATCATGACATTGTCCTGCATGAAATTCCTTTACTGGATGGTCTCGTTATTAACCGGGAAGATGAGCAGAATCGCTGGATTATCGAAGCCTTCATGGAGAAAGATAATGTTGAAGTTTTTCATAATCTCAAGGAAGAGGATGACACCGTTGTGCTCCAAGTAAAGATTACTAAAGAAACAAATACACCAGCAACGTTTATTACTTCTATTTTATCAATCAACGAAATTGGTGACCGGATTAATGTGATCTTTATGGGTACAATTGTTGACCAACGAAAAGGTATTGTTAAAGACATGTTAAAGAAGCTAATTGAAGAGGGCTACCAAGGTGAATCGCTATACAAAAAGTTTAAAGAAATGATTGAACAGGGTTAGTAGACTGTATACTAACCCTGTTATGTTGCACTGGGATATCCGCTAAATTTCACCCTATTAACTAACAAAAATACTATCTAGAGAAATAATTGTCGATTATACAAGCAAATCTCTTATATGCCTGCTATAATGAGTTTAAGTTTTGTTCCATCTAACCGATATATTAAATGAAGGTAATAAGGAGTCGCTTTATGTTTTTAAATATAGTTAAATTTGAATGGTTAAATAAGCTATCACCAGTGCAGTTGATCCTGTTTTTCTATTGTGTAGCAGTAGTTGTTTCAACAGCTATTTTGGCGTTACCTTTTGCACATGAAGAAGGGGTAGACGCATCATTAATCGATATATTATTTATTGCAGTAAGTGCAATAAGCGTAACAGGATTATCACCGATCAGTATATCTGAAACATTTAACACATTCGGCTATTTTTTGTTAACCTTTATCTTGCAATTTGGTGCGGTCGGAGTTATGGCAATGGGTACTTTTATTTGGATCATACTTGGTAAGAAAATTGGTCTGAAAGAACGTCGCTTAATTATGACAGATCAAAATCAGACTTCATTTGCAGGGATGGTTCGACTGATCAAACAAATTATGTTCGTTGTTTTAACAATTGAGTTCATTGGTTTTATAATTTTAGGTACATATTACATTCAATATTTTCCTACCATTGGTGAAGCATATTTAAATGGTTTTTTTGGTTCAATAAGTGCTACGACTAATGGTGGATTTGATATAACTGGTAGCTCCCTAATCATGTTTAAAGATGATTATTTCGTTCAATTCATTCATATGTTGTTGATCATTTTTGGGGCGATTGGTTTTCCAGTGTTAATTGAAGTGAAGGAATACATGTTTGCGAAAGAAGAAGTTCGTAAAGGTTTACGTTTCTCACTATTTACTAAGGTAACCACATTTACATTTTTTGCTTTAATTGGAGCGGGCGCCATAGTCATTGCTCTCTTAGATGCTGGTAACTTTTTTGCAGATAAGTCATGGCATGAGGTCGTATTTTACTCCTTGTTTCAATCTGTAACAACTAGAAGTGGTGGTTTGGCAACAATGGATGTTAGCCAATTAACAGAACAAAATCATTTGTTTATGTCATTTCTAATGTTTATCGGAGCATCACCTAGTAGTGCTGGTGGTGGAATTCGAACAACCACTTTTGCATTAGTATTAATATTTATCTTCACGTATGCCCGTGGGGGTGCAAGTATTCGTATATTTAAAAGAGAAGTGCATCAGGATGATTTATTAAAAGCGGTTACTGTATCATTAATGGCAATTGCATTTGTATTTAGTTCCATTCTTGTCATATCAATTATGGAGCCTTATTCATTATCAGAAATATTATTTGAAGTCACCTCCGCGTTTGGTACGGTCGGTCTGTCGCTTGGGATTACCAGTGAGCTTTCAACACTAAGCAAATTTATATTAATGATGCTAATGTTTATTGGACGAGTAGGGATAATCACATTCTTGTTCATGTTTAAAAATAATAAATCAAGCGGGAAGTTCCATTACCCGAAAGAAAAAATGATAATTGGGTAATGAAACGGGAGTCTTTGGAGGAGAATCGTATGTCTAAAGAGAAAATAGAATTTCCGATCCATGATGGCGTTTTTATACATTTAAAAGATGCAATACTGTTTGTTGATGATCTAGGAAATATCGTTAAAGGTAATAATGCTGCTTTTTCATTACTTACTATTAGCGATAAAGATGATTTATCAATTTTTCGTTACTTGGATTTTGATTTATTAATGGAAGATACAGAAAAACATTTACTAATGGAACTAAAGAAAGAAGACGGAAAGTTAATTGAAGTAAAGTCGGTTCGCATCGATGATTCTTTGTATTGTTTAATAATGAGTGATTTGTCTATACAAGATAAAACGGAAGAGGTCAAAACCTACATCAATCAGTTGACACACGCGAGTGAAGAAGGAATGGTGATGTATAACGAGGATCGAATTCTAGATTGCGATCAAACTTTTGCCAATATGTTTGGATATGCAAAAGAAAGTATAACAAAAAAGAACCTGTCAGAGCTCGTTCAAGAATACAGGGGTTATGGATTAGATCAACTTATTTACAGAAGTTCTGAGGAATCACAGGTCTACACAGGAAAGAAGCAAAACGGAAGTACAATTCATATTGAGATGATTGAACAGCCCTATAATAATTTTGGCGCTATCATTCGTGTGGCGATTATTAAAGACATTACAGAGCGAATTGAAAATGAACGGCGAATAGAGTTCATGGCTTTTTATGATGAATTGACAGATTTGCCGAACAGAAACTTTTTTGTGAAAGTTCTGAAGGAAGCTGTCATGGCTGCAAAAGAAGCGAATGAGATGCTAGCTGTTTATTTTATTGATTTGGATTATTTCAAGGAAATTAACGACACGCTTGGCTACGCATTCGGTGATCAATTATTGAAAGCTTGTGGGGAAAAGTTGAAGTCATTTCTACAGACTGATACATTTATCGCTCGTATGAGTGGAGATGAATTCTTAATTCTACAAAAACATACAAAAGACACAGATGATGCTATTAAACTTGCGAAAGCATTAATTTCTGAATTTGAAAAACCAATAAAAATTGATGGCTACGAACTTTTTATTTCCATAAGTATTGGTATTAGCGTTTTTCCGGAAAATGGCTTAACAGAAAATGACTTAATTAAGCATGCTGATTCGGCGATGTATGTTACCAAGGAACGTCATCGAAATAGTTATAAATTATTTGAATCATCCATTTCCGAAAGTTTTAAAAATATGTTAACAATGGAAAGTGAACTCAGAAAAGCATTAGCATATGGGCAATTTGAGCTGCATTACCAGCCGCAAAAAGATTTAGGGTCAGGCAAGATTGTGGGCATAGAGGCTTTGTTACGCTGGAACCATCCGGTAAATGGCTATATTCCTCCAGATGAATTTATTTCACTGGCGGAAAAGACCGGGCTGATTATTGATATTGGAGAATGGGTTTTAAAAGAAGCTTGTAAACAAAATAAAGCATGGCAGGATAAGGGATATGAACCTGTCATTGTGGGTGTTAATTTATCTGCAAAGCAGTTTAACCAAAAGGGATTAGTAGAGAATATTGAGAACATACTTAACCAAACGGGATTATCTCCAAGTTACTTGGAACTTGAAATCACTGAGAGTATGGCGATGAGTAATGAAAAATATATTATTAATACCATGAAACGACTACGGAAATTAGGAGTATTGGTTTCCATTGATGATTTTGGTACCGGGTATTCCTCATTAAGGTATTTAAGTATATTTCCGGTCACAAAATTAAAAATTGATAAAATGTTTATGGATGATAACCAAAAACAAAATCAAGCTATTGTGAAATCAATTATTCACATGTCCCATTCTTTAAACATGAAGGTTATTGCAGAAGGCGTGGAAACAATCGAACAGCTTTCTTTTCTAGAGAGTGAAAAATGTGATGAGGTACAGGGGTTTTATTTCAGCAAACCATTACCAGCAGCACAATTAACTAAATTCTTTCAAGTGCAATAAAAAGAAAAAGCAAAAACCAGCTGGATTTAAGTTGATTTTTGCTTTTTAATATATTGGTTTGGCATGATTGCAGTTATTATGTATAACTTAGTGGAAATATTTATTTTGGTTACCAAGAAGGATTTTTTTATTTGATCTTGTAATAAAAATTATTGCTTGTGCTAATGTGAAATAGCACAAGCAACCTGAGATAAATTAGCAGTAAAAAGCTGTACCTACAATGATTAGAAGTATAAAAAGAACAACAATTAACGCGAATGAACTCCCGTTATTATGAGCTCCTTGTACTTGGTTTCCATAACCGCCACATCCACCATATCCATATGACATACTACTTCACCTCCTAGACGTTTACAGTTATACTATATGTAAACTTAGACGAAATGTATGGACGTTTTAATCAGTTTTCGTAATAAATAGGGATAGAAGCACATTATCTAGGAATATGGATAGGGAATTTGTAATGGATCAACAGCCAAAATACCTTTAGTAGATAGTGTTACGTAAAAACCCTAACCAATAAAATTATGGTTAGGGTTTTAGTTTATTTCTCAACCTGTGATATGTTGAGTATTTTCAACTGGTCATTTTCATATCCGACTGTAAAGTTAAATTTAATAGTTGCTTTAGATACCTTTTCTTCATTAGGCTGTTTGACAGAATAATTCACTTTTACAGTTGTTTCCACTTGACCATTACCTGTTAAACTGGTTGTGAATTCATTGAAATTTAAGTTTACAACATGAATATATTGTTCTCGAAAAGCAGAATAGGAGGTTTTCCCCTGCATTTCACTACCTAAAATAGTGTAGGCACTAATGTAATCTCGAATCAAAATGCTATCAAGAAAATAATCGATTAAATACTCCGCATCTTCTTTGTATGCAGCTTCATCAATATTGTTTATAATCTCTGACGGAGTTGAAAAGTCTAAGTTATCCGTTTGTGCTTCATTAGACCATTGCTCAATTTGATCGATTACATTTGCTAGTGGAATACTAAAACCAATCGTCCCATCCTTAGTACCAACTGAATTTATGCCAATAACTTTGCCAGTCGCTCTATTTATAAGCGGTCCGCCACTGTTACCATGCGTAATCTGTGCGGAAATTTGATAGACATTTTCATAGTCATATCCATCAACCGAAAAGTTTCGCTCAGTCCCAGATATTATGCCAAGTGTAACGGTGTTTTGAAACCCATGGGGACTTCCAAGTGCTATTACTTCATCGCCTATATCTGCTTTGACTTCTTTCTCAATCTGAATGGGGGACTGATTAGCCATTTGCGGAACTCGAATTACTGCAATGTCTGTTTCTTCACTAATGCCGACAACTGCAGCAGGATACACTCGTGCGTTCGATGTTCGTACATGAATGACATCAGCATTCTTTACAACATGAGCATTCGTAATGATATCTCCCTTTTCGTTATACAAAAAACCAGAACCAGTGACCGTGGTCTCTTCATTAACACCTTCAATCTGCATTACATTTTTTTCAGCTTTATGAATGATTGACTTAAGGTTTAATGTTTGAGGTGAATTATTAATTTTATTTATACCGGAATTACTGACGGATATTTCAACTGCATACCACTGGTTATACATTGCAAAAATACTGATTCCACCAATAATAACGATAATAACAGTAATGGCAGTTGGTATATATTTATTTTTCTTCAAGGAAGTTCACCCCATTAGTTGTGCACATTATTTATCTGTGTACCATTTAATTTTAGATACTTCTACCTTTAGTTCTTTAGCTTTATTGTTTACTTCAAAGTGGGTGAATTCAAATTCACCGGCCTCATTTGGATAAAGTGTATCTGGGAATACATAAACCTCATTTGATGTAAATTTTTCGCCCTCCCTTGTTAGTAAATCATACTCAACTAATATGGTATTGATTGGTATGGTTGCAATACTTTTCACTTTTCCCTTCACAACGAGTTTTCCCTGTTCGTCATTAAGAAGTTCAACATTTGCTAATTCGACAGCGTCATTCTTGTTTTGTTTTCGTTCTTTTTCAGCAGTACTAATTGCTGTCTCAATACGACGTTGTTGGGCAGTTTCAAATGCAATTCTTTCGCTATCTATTGCTGTTTGTAAGCTATCTAGCTTTTCAGAATCTGGAGCGTAGATTAACCCATCACTAACAAGTGCCTGCGCATCAGAAAAATGACGTTTTTTCAGCTGTTCACTTGCCCTGGAGTAAGTATAGTTTATTATTTGATTGCGAATATTGGTTGTAATTTTTTCAGCTTCGTTACTTTTAATGGATTCTGCTTCCCAAAGTAAAACTTTTAATTCGTTCATCTTAGGTTCTTTTAGTAACTGACTTTTTAATTGTTCTACTTTAACGGTATTTCGTGTCAAAACGATCTCATTAACTAGTTTTTTCACAACTGACCCATTGTAATTTTTTAGAGATGATTCCGTTTCAACGATAAGGCTAAGTGCTTTCTGATATTCCTGCTTTGCAAGGTGTTTCGCTGCGTCATCGAGTTTAGATTGAATGAGGATAGCTTTATCCATAAGTTCAATTGCATTTGAAGCTTGCGGGAAATTTTCTTTTTGTTCTAATGCTTGCTCAAAAAGGTTCTTCGCTACCTCGTAATTTCCTTTTTGAGCATTCTTCTCACCATTAGAATACATTTCCTTGGCTTGTGCAGTCTGATTTTCTAAAAATAAGTAAAAAACACCAATGGATAAGGTCAAAAGAAAAATAATTATCAATGGGAGAAACCAAAACTTTTTTGATCCTCTTGAAACATTCAATCGGTTATGCATATCTTCAGGCAAATGTTTTCCACATTTTATACAATAGGATTCATTATCCTGTACTTTAGTACCACAATAAGGACAGTGAAACAAAACTGTCACCTCTTTCGTCTAAGGTGTTGAAGTGTAACGTTATTTAGTGAAGTGATGGGGGATATATCGGGCATTATGAATAACCGCCGTTCTAAAAAATATTGGCAATTCTGTAAATATATCCGCCATTCAATTCTCATAGATGATTAGTCATCGTTGCTTTTCTTTTTCATTTTAACATATTTTTGCTTTATTTAGGGTTGGTAAATTGGTATGATAGTAGGGAAGTGTTAATTGTTTAATTTAGTACATAATATAGGCGTACTTATATCAAGATGGGGAGGTGCATTACTGTAATGGAACTAGCATTAGGTGTGATTTGTTTTGCAATTCTTGCTCTAAACGTTGGGTATTGTTTCCTAGATAATGAAAAGTAATAAAAATCGTGCGCGGTAAGATGACTTATCGCCATGGAACAAGGAAACACAATGAAAACTGGAGCAAAAAATAATAGAAAAGGGCCAGACCATTGTTTAAGTCTGACCCTAGTATTTATTTAATCATAGACCATTCATCAAATGGATAAATGACAAGCTCAGATCGGCCTACAATATCGTCTGCATTGATAAAACCTAATCCATTTCTACTGTCCTTACTGATTGCTCTGTTATCCCCCATGACGAAGAATGAGTCTTCTGGAACCTCTATTGGACCAAAATTCCCCGTATGATTTAAAGCTTCATTACTAATAAAAGCCTCATCATATTTTTCACCATTAATATATAATTGGTGATCTTGGAATTTCACTGTTTCTCCAGGTAAACCGATAATCCGTTTCACATAGTTTTTAATTGGCCGCTTGATAATCACTACATCCCCACGTTCTGGCTCGTCAACAAGATATATAAGTTTGTTGAAAATTACACGTTCTCCATCTTCTAGAGTAGGAACCATGCTCTCACCTTCAACTATCGAGGTTGCGAACACGAATGTACGCAGAAAAAATGCTAATAATATTGCTATAAATATTGCTTTTCCCCACTCTAACCATTCATTTTTCTTTTTATGCTTAACCAACTTGGACATCCTTTCCTTACTTAAACCCTTTGCGATAATCGTAACATATTATGCAGTGGATATTAGAATATAATAACCGTTATGACTTCATTCTTTTTAGTTTCTTAAGGGACTGAATCATTGTAGCGTGATAGGCTTCGTCCGTATTTAAATGTATTCCCATTTCATAAGATGTTTTCGAAGGCTTCGTCCAACTTATTATGCCCGTTGAATCAAATAATGTATCATCAATCATAAATGACAATTTAATTTGACTGCCACTTTCCAACCGGATATTATCCTCACAATAAACTTTTGCGCCATTCTTACTGACATCTAATATGGAAACATTAATTGATGTACGGGTAATATTAGCTGATTCACACAGTTTTCCAGGGATTGGTTGGCCAAATGAAAAACGAAACGCTTCATTTCTTTTGAAATACAAGTTAATCACCTACCTATTCATTATAATAAAGGTATCATTTTAATGGAAAATATTATAGTCTTTTGCCTTATTATAAACAACAGCTGTATCTAGTTATTATACAAAACTTGGCAAACCTAAACGTACGTGCTAAAGTTATATCAGCTATGTGTAAGAGGAGGTAACCATTTAACCGAGATGAGTACAATAGACAAATTGCTAAGAAGAATTGAGTTTCTGCGTAACGAAATGACTAAGGTTGCCTTTAAAAAAGGGTTTACAAGCCAAGAATCTATTATTATTAGTCAAGAGCTTGATAAATTATTAAATTTATATGATAGTATCCAACGAAAAGAAGTAAATAAAAAACAAAAATAACAAACTCTATTCAATGTGTATAGAAAATTTTGTGTCTGGGATATATCCTGATGCTAAAATAAATTATGGATAATCCCTTTCAGCTGTTCGCCCAGCAAAATGTATATCTAACTTTTTGTGTAAGAAGTTCTCCGACCAAAACCTTTGTGTAAATACCACCACACTATATGTAGACTAACAACAGCATGTACTCTTCACCAAATTCGAACCTAATACCCAATTTAAAAGATGACATTATTTTAATGAGGTTCCCACTATGCTTTTATACTCCAAATATAAAAAAGATTATTTCTTCACAAAATGTTCAAATAATTTCGATTCATTCAAAGAAATTAGGGTATAATGATACTAATATAGTAAAAGGAGTGAGGATATGCGTCCCAAGACTCAGAACTTTGAAGATCTTGTAAAACAATACAAGCAAGAATTGTTATCAAATGAGAAAGAATTATCACAAATTGAAATTCGGCTTGAAAATAAACAGACCAAAAAAGAACAAAAAAAACCAAGACGATTTTCTTTTTATGATTAGGTGAAGAAGTAACGAGGTATGAGCAAAAAATGGAGTGATAGAAACTATATCACTCCATTTTTCCATGTAGAATTAGTATTATTTTTTGTGAAAAGTTGAATTAAAATAATTGATCCGATAATACAAGTCATTCCAATCATTTGTATATAGGAAAAAGCTTCATTGAAAACAATGATACCAATAAAGGTTGCAACCAACGGCTCGACCGTCGTAAGAATGGATGCCTTTGAGGCTTCTGTTTGATGTAAGCCATATGTATAAATAATGTATGCAAGTGCTGTAGGTAAGAGACCTAATCCAAATGAATAGAATAA
Source organism: Virgibacillus carmonensis (assembly GCF_057836705.1). Taxonomy (NCBI): domain Bacteria; kingdom Bacillati; phylum Bacillota; class Bacilli; order Caryophanales; family Bacillaceae; genus Virgibacillus; species Virgibacillus carmonensis. The sequence continues at coordinate 24,141 of NZ_JBYQFJ010000003.1, forward strand.
AACAGCAGGATTCATTAATAAGTGAAATTTTGTCTCGTATGGAAAAAAGGGCAGTAAGGCTATACTTGCTATGATAAATGTGTACACGGTAATGCTTAAACTAGTATATTTTTTCAAAGCGTATTTGCAGAAAATACTATAGAGTGCATAACCTATCCCAGATCCAAGTCCAAAAAGAATGCTGTTAAGCTGCAGGGTTTGCGTATTAAGAGGTATGAGACTAACGATTAAACAGGTACCAAGAAGCGTAATTACTAATGCAGCTAATTTAACTCTCGTTAGCTTTTCTTTAAATAAAACGAAGGAAAGAAGTGTTACAAATGATGGTGCAGTGTAGAGCAATGCAGTTGCAAACGGTATCGTTGATAATTCAATTGCAGTAAACAAACAATAATTGAAGAATATAATACTTATAATTCCAGTTCCAATGAAATACTTAATATCTTTAAAAGAATGCAATGCTAACTTTTTTGGTGATTTTATCAGTATGTAGAAGAGTAAGATGAAAGCCGTTGTTAATACGCGTAAAGTTACTACTTCCATTGGGGTGAATCCAAAGTCGTACAGGTTTTTAACAAACCAGCCAATGGTTCCCCAAAGTGCGGCGCCAAGCATAATAAATAGATAAGCACTATTCAAGGCTACATTCCTCCTTCTGTCAAACACTTTGAAGACTTTTCAATTGTACTCATTATACCAAATTACCGGTATTAAATTAACGAAAAGTTTAGAGGTTACAAGTTGTGGTGATAATAAAGGTAACTGAAAGGGTGGGAGGAGTATCATGGAACAAATAGTATGGTCGTTATCTTTCATGAAAAATAGCCCATACGGCTTAATGACATTGATTGTGATCGGAACATTAATTTGCTATCTTTCTATAAAACCACTGATACATTGGTTTGTGACGTTAAAGCAAGATCGAATATTAAGTTACATTATGTGTAGCTTTATTATATTAATCTGTACAATTTTAATAGGGTTCCTATTTTTTCAATCAGACTATGTATATCTTATAAAGATTACGTTACTATGTATGGCAGTTTTTGGTGGTATTCTAGTTATTGTACGGCTATTACATTTTATTTTCCAAACCGTATTTATGAAGAATGTATAGTAAAACCCCGTCAACTTTATTTGACGGGGTTTTTGAGTTACCTAGCGTTCCTCTTTTTCAACTATACCAACTTCTGATTGCACCTTTTCTAACCAACGATATACCAATGCATAATGTTCCTCCGGTGCCGGTTGATTGACCGGTGCATGCTTTAAAATCAAAGCTTTTTCTGTTTCGGAAAGCTTTTCATATTTATCTTTCAACGTATGTGTTTGATCCGCATAACGGTGTAGTTCATAGACAAAATCTTTTAATTCTATCATGATGGTGCCTCCTTTTACTATACTAGTACCTTTCATGATAAAAGCTAAACATTAGAAAAACTCACCATTAGTTTCTCGTCATTAATAGCGAATGGCGAAGTTTTTCTTATATCGGCGTTTCTTTAAAACTTATATACCATCCTTACGTGTAAAAAACCGCAACTGTTTACTGGTTGCGGTTTAAACTAGTTCCAGCCTGATTGCTGGTGTACATTTCTTATGTTTCAAATTTTCGATAAGGCTTTGTTGGTGGCCATTCCATTTTCCCTAAGGATGAAGGGGTATAGTAGGAAGAAGTATATTTCTTGTTTTTAGGTTTTTTTTCGGGTTTCGGTGTAAAGTTAATGTATTGATAAACTACTTTTTTTGCTTGTGATAATGACATTTTTGTTTGAGGGTTTCGGTATGATTGATCCAAAGTACCTAGGTGTTCAAGCTGATTAAAGTCATTTTTTTCTGGAGGTATATGAAAATAGTAGTTATCCACTTTTACGAGTAATGTAGAGTGTTGATTACTGAATTTCGGATGGTCAGAAAAGTGAAGTCCAATCTTTTTTGCTTGATCTTCTGCCAACAACTTCTTAATTGTTTCTTTTTTAATGTAATATAGATGTTTAGGCTCTGGAGCAGTTTTTGCATGTCTATTAATGGTATACAATGCCATCGCAAGCTCAGCTACAGAAGTTGGTTTTGCTTGATTCATTGTTTGTCCTCCTCCTTTCGATTTATTATGTCAATTCTATACTATCGCAAAGCTTGTCCATTTACAATAAGTGAAAGCAAAGAAAAAGAAACTAGAATTAAAATCCAGTTTCTTTATGTACTACTTTATTTCTTTAATATCTTCTACAATTTTATCCATTTCTGCTGCCTTAGTTCCTGAATAATAATTAATAGCAGTTCCTTCTGGGGATACGAGGTAAAAGCTAGTACCGTGCATGAATTGATTAGAATCAGGAATTTTTTCTAATGCTGATTTAAAAGACTTTATTGATAGTTCTTTAATCGTTTGAAAGTCATAACCCGTCAGGAAATGCCAATTATCAAAGGAGGCTCCTCGTGCTTGACCAAATTCTTTTAATGCAGCTTTCGTATCATGCTCAGGGTCAATACTAAATGAAATCAATTGAACATCCTCAAGTCCAGCTTCTTTTAATTTTTCTTGTAGTCTAGCCATGTTTGCTGTCATTGGTGGACACACTGTTTCACAATTTGTAAATATAAAATCGGCTACCCAGAAGTTTCCTTCAAGACTATTTTGAGTTACTTTCTCACCATCCTGATTTGTAAAAGCAAAATCTTGTACTTCAGAAGTAATATTGCCTTCATATTCTTCGCCACAAGCTGTAAGTATAAGAACTAGCATTAATATCGGAAAAGCTATTTTAACCTTTTTCACCATATATGTACCCTCCATATTAACAAAATCGTATCTAGCGTAGCACTTTTCTACTGAAAAAACTATGGATAAAGTGTTACACATGTGATTGTTTCTATTTGCTTTGTAATGTATACACATATATTTCTGGTTTACACAGAAACCGATACGGTAATCTTGTTGTTCCTATACCTTTTGTAACATATAGAGTTAAATGATCCAGTTGATATTTACCCTTCACGTATTTTTGCGCATATAATGGTGTATACAAATGCCCGATAATAGGTAAACGCACCTGGCCACCGTGACTATGACCGGATAACTGCACATCCACGTGATAATTAACCGTTTTATCTGCAAAATCTGGTTCATGTGCAAGTAATAGTGTGAATAGCGAAGGGTCTGTTTGATTTAAGGTTTTTTCTAGATTTGGATCCCCTAGCATAACATCATCAATTCCAGCTACAACAAAAGATTCTTGTCCTTTTTTAATAGTAGCATGTTGATTTTGAAGTAAGTTAAAGCCAGCTTGATCCATTACATTTTTTACTATATTTGTACCATACCCGCCATGGTCATGGTTCCCGTATATCCAGTATTTACCGTACTTTGCATGTAATGATCCTAAAATGCGAATCAATGTAGTGTTCCAATTATAGTCATTGGGAGCATCAACTAAATCCCCCGTGAAGACAATTATGTCGGGTTTTTGATTGTTAATGGTTTGCGCTAATTTTTCTAATTGTTCAAGCGAGTAATGAAAACCTATATGTGTATCAGAGAACTGAATGATTTTAAAATTATTGAATTCAGGTGTAACTTTAGCTGAAGAAATAATCTCTTGATGGATATCTAATAAACCCGGTTCAATTTCACGAGCATAATAATAGGTTCCACCACTTAAACCGAGGAATGCTAAAAGACTACCAAATGATTTTTTTAAAAATGATCTTCTATTCATGTGGTCAAACCTTTCTAAAACTGATACTAGCATTATATCATGTATTTTGGCATTCAACATGACGTATTAATAGATGTAAATAAATCGTAATAGGGTATACTTATCTAAATTATCTGTTTACCTTTTGGCAGTAAACGCAACCTATGCTTGGAACGCTGGTGCAGGAATTATTTACTCATCTGCCGCAAAAGCGGGGGTACTTAATATGACGCGAACACTAGCAGTAGAATGGGGTACGCAGTATGGGATTCGCGTAAATGCGATTGCACCCGGACCTATTGAACGAACTGGTGGTGCAGAAAAATTATTTGAATCAGAGAAAGCAGCGCAACGTACAATCGATTCTGTTCCATTAAAGCGATTAGGAAAACCTGAAGAAATTGCAGAGCTAGCATATTTCCTGATTTCGGATAAGGCAGCATACATAAACGGAGAAGTTGTAACGATGGACGGTGGCCAGTGGTTAAATAAATTCCCTTTTTAATATAGAAAAGCGAAAGCGACTGGTTAGAAGCGGAAGCAAGAGCAAGGAACCGCAAAACGCACGGGTTTAGCGTTCTTAGTGTTCCTTGCTTTTGACGGCAGCTTCTAGGAGCCCTAGCTGGATCCAGAAAAGCGTAGTGGGCTTGCTAGCGGTGAAATGCGTAAGCAAGAGAACGTAGAGCACACGGTATAAGTTCTCGGAATCACGAACTTGCTAGACCGCAAAGCAGACTGTATATAGGTGCTTACTGTTTTCTAAATCACATAATACAAAATTGTAAAAAAGTGAAAAACCGACCCAGCTAACACAAATAAGTGCCATACTGCATGGTGATATGGAAAGCCACGCCAAACATAAAAAACAGCACCTACAGTGTAAAAAACACCGCCAATTAGTAAGAGTAGTAAGCCAGTATCATTAAATGCTCTTATCAAAGGCTCCCAGGCAAAAACAATGATCCATCCCATTAAGATATACAATAATGTTGACATCACGATAAACTTTTTTACAAAAAACACTTTAAATATCACACCAAGTAAAGCAACTCCCCAAACAATACTAAATAATACCCAACCAATTTCACCACGAATAGCAACAAGTAATAGTGGTGTATATGAACCAGCAATAAATAGATAAATGGACGAATGGTCAAAAATCTGAAAGATATCCTTCCATTTACCCTCTGGAAGGCTGTGTACAATTGTGGAACATACATACATAAAAAACATGGTCGACCCAAATACAGTAACTGAGACGATATGCCAAGGATTACCGTTACTAGATGCATCTAAAATTAGTAGTACAAGAGCAACTATACTTAATAATGCACCGATCCCATGGGTGATAGCATGAGCAATTTCTTCTCTTCTTGTAAATGTGTGTATTTCCATGTCAAGACCCCGTTCCATTGTGATAGGTAATTGTTATATTAAATTGAAAGTAAACCATGAATTCATGTTATATCATATACAGGTATTAGCTCAATATAAATTACTTGTCCAAGTGAAAAAATTATGTTTCTATACTTCTAATTATGGTAAGCTAATTATGTAGATAGTTATTATTTACTCCTTTTATGTGGAATAACTCCCTCCAACATTTTTGACTAGTAAAAAGGAGCGTTTTTAATGAGCACATTGAAAGATAAGCAATTAACAGATATCATTGTTGATGATTTATTAATTTCTTCTGAGAAGGTAGCACATGTACAGTTAAATAACCCACTTGAACATGCGCTGCTTGTTTTGGTGAAATCAGGGTATTCTGCTGTTCCTGTTCTAGATTCATCGTACAAATTGGTTGGTACGATTGGTAAAACTGTCATATTGAATCAAATATTAGGGCTTGAACGTATTGAATTTGAAAAACTTTCTACTATGCGTGTAGAAGAAGTAATGAATACGGATATTCCATTTTTAGGAATAAACGATACGTTTTTAGATGCATTAAAAGCAGTCATTGATTATCCATTTGTATGTGTAGCCAATCAGGAAGGTTACTTTGATGGAATAGTGACTAGACGCACAATTTTAAAACAAGTCAGCCGAGATATTTATACAAAAAAACAAACAACTGAAAAATGACTATCCCACCCTTGCCATTGTATTGATGACAAGGGTGGTCTTATTAATAAATTGAATAAAAGCAGTGATATATAATGATGGATAATAAGAAAGAGTTGAAGCGTCCTCTAATAGTGGTATCGGTCATGTTAGGTATGTTTTTGGCTGCAATTGAGGGGACCATAGTTGCTACAGCAATTCCTAGTATTGTAGCAGATTTGGGTGGGTTTTCTTTATATAGTTGGGTTTTCTCTGCATATTTATTAACCAATGCAGCAACGGTTTTGGTATTCGGAAGGCTATCTGACATTTTTGGAAGAAAACCAATCTTTGTAATTGGTGTCAGTATATTTTTAATTGGCTCCATATGTTGTGGTCTAAGTACGTCCATGTTCATGTTAATTCTATCGCGATTTATTCAGGGTCTAGGGGCCGGTGCAGTAATGCCAATTGCGACGACAATCGTTGGCGATATATATGACAAAAATGAAAGAGCCAAAATACAAGGCTATCTGGCTAGTGTGTGGGGTATTTCTGCCATATCGGGACCACTTTTGGGTGGTCTGTTTGTTGATTCATTAAGCTGGAGATATATCTTTTGGATGAATATTCCCCTTGGACTTCTAGCCATGCTTGGAATTATTTTTTTCTTACATGAAGGTATTGAGAAAAAAGAGAGATCAATTGATTTTGGTGGGTCTATTTTAATAGTAATTACTGTAGTTTCTATGATGTTTATATTGGTTGAAGGTGGAATAGGAATTCCGTGGAGGTCACCATTTATGGTTTGTTTACTTTTACTTGCAGTAGGCGGATTCATTTTCTTCCTATTTCATGAGAAACGCGCTGAAGCTCCAATGATGCCCTTTGATATTTGGAAGGATAAATTGATACGTGTAGCAAATCTCACAACGTTACTAACAGGCATGATATTAATTGGGGTATCAAGCTATTTACCGGCATTTGTTCAAGGAGTTATGGATCAGTCTGCAACAGTGGCAGGATTTACATTGACTACGATGTCGATTGGATGGCCAATCTCATCGGTCATTGCTGGTAGACTGCTTTTAGTCATCGGATACCGAAAGACTTCTTTAATTGGGGGAATCGCGTTAATTATTGGCGCAATCTTCTTTTTTATGTTAACTCCTGAGATGGGTCCAATTTGGGCTGGAATAGGTTCCTTCTTTATTGGTATCGGAATGGGAATGACTAGCACTTCATTTATTGTAGCGATTCAAGATACAGTAAGTTGGGAAAGAAGGGGAATTGCTACTGCTGCTAATATGTTTATGCGGTCACTAGGTAGTGCAATAGGTGCTGCATTACTCGGTGGAATATTAAATAATCGAATTAAGACACTTATCACTACAAACGGAATTGAAAATAAAGTATCAGTTGATGCAACTAATCAGTTATTATCTTCAAATCAACAACAGAATCTTTCTAAACAGGTCAAAAGCGTACTGGAAGATGCGTTAACATCTGGTTTGCATTACGTTTATTTAGGATTGCTGATTTTAGCAGTTATAGCCTTCGTATTAATTACATTACTTCCTAAAAAAGAAAGTAATTAAAATACGTTACCAAATGTTTCCGCTTTCATTGTATACCTTTTTACTTTTTGTAAAAACTACATAGGAGTAATTTTCTAATGTAGTAGAGGAGGTAATAGGTATGGCGCGAATTGGCGTTGAAGGAACACTTACAGATGTTAAAGAAGCACTAAAGGAAAAGGGCCACCAAGTAGTAGATCTGCACTCTGAAGAGGATGCAGGTCAATGTGACTGCTGTGTTATCTCAGGCCAGGATAAAAATGTAATGGGAATGTCTACAGCTAGTATTGCTGGACCAGTTATTAACGCAGATGGTTATAATGCGGAAGAAATCTGCCAGATGGTTGAACAAAAACTTCAATAAGAAAAGAAAACCCAGCTCAAAATTGAACTGGGTTTTCTCCTATTTAGATGCTTTTTCTACATTCACTTGATGCGGATATGGAATGTCAATTCCAGCTTCATCAAAGGCTAATTTGATTTGTTTGCGCATAGCGCGTTCACACGCCCATTGTAAGCCGTTTTCAGTTTGACCGACAACACGTAGTACAATATCTGATGCTCCGATTCCTTGAACCCCTATTGCATTCGGGCCATCCTTAAAGCGTTCGTCCTCTTGGAATTCAGCACATACCCGTTCTAAAACTGTTATGGCTTCATCAATGTTGTCATCATAGCTAATACCAATATCAACTAAAGCACGCATATTTCCGCGTGAGTGGTTAGCAACGCCTTCTAACAGACGATTAGGTACAAAATTAAGTGTACCATCGAAACTGCGGATTTTCGTAGTTCTTAAGCCAACTTCCTCGACAATTCCATCGTAGCCACCAGAAGTGACATAATCATCGATTTCCATTTGACGTTCCAATAAAATGAAAAAACCTGTAACAATGTCACTTACAAGACCTTGTGCACCAAATCCTATTGCTAGTCCAACTATCCCAGCTCCAGCTAGAAGTGGAGCGATAGGTATGGCAAAGACCGCAAACAACATAACAATGAAAATGAATATCATCACATAGGAAAATACGTTTACTAGTAATTTTTCTAATGTTTTAACACGACTTGGTGATAGCTTTTCATGTTTGCCTACCCTTTGTATAGATTTTTCAATAACCTTTTTACCAATTGGAACAAAAACAATAAAAGCAATAATTAATAATAGGATCTTTAATCCAATTGGTAATGCAATAGATAAAATTCCACCTATATCGAAATTTAATCCTTCTTTGAAAATATCCATGTATAGTCTCCTTTCTTGTAAAAGATTGTACTGTATTCGTTTTTTATCTTATCGGAAGCTTAAAAGCAATTCAAATAATATCCTTTTGTGTCAGGTAATTCTTCATAATAGACACCAATTGCAATTAAATGTTACGTTATTAGTTGTGTAACCTTTGTTTTAGAGTCATTATGTCTGGTTATACTTATAAACAAGTGACTGATATGTGACGGGGTAATGTCCCTTTTTAAATTAATTATTATTTAATATTGACTAAAATTAAGAGGTTGCCTATAATCGTTTATGGATATAGTTTAATTAATATGATGGAGGGATTATCTATGGCAGAAAGAATGGTAGGAAAGCAGGCACCACGATTTACAATGGATGCTGTAATGCCTAATAAAGAATTTGGAAAAGTAAACTTAGAAGAGAATATGAAAGATGATAAATGGACAGTCCTTTTCTTTTATCCAATGGATTTCACATTTGTATGTCCTACAGAAATTACTGCAATGTCAGATCGATATGACGAATTTGAGGATCTAGATGCAGAAGTAATTGGTGTATCAACTGACACTGTCCATACACATAAAGCGTGGATTAATACATCGCGCGACGATAATGGATTAGGTGAGTTACTCTATCCATTAGCTGCTGATACTAACCACGTTGTTTCACAAGACTATGGTGTGTTAATAGAAGATGAAGGTGTAGCTTTACGTGGATTATTTATTATTAATCCGGAAGGCGAGCTTCAATACCAAACTGTTTTCCATAACAACATTGGCCGTGATGTTGATGAGACATTACGTGTATTACAAGCGCTTCAAACTGGTGGACTTTGCCCAGCAAACTGGAAACCAGGTCAAGAAACACTTTAATAGATAATTTAGCGTATCATATAAATGTTATTAGCTGACTCTTTAATAAGGAATATTGCTGAGTCAGCTTTTTTAGGTAAAACAACATTGGAGGTAGAACTTATGCGATTACGTGCACAGATGCCCGATTTAGACGGAGCAACAAAGTGGTTCAACAGCAATGAGATTAGGAAAAGTGATTTAATTGGGAATAAACCTACATTAATTCACTTTTGGTCCGTGAGCTGTGGATTATGCAAAGAAGCAATGCCTAATGTAAATGAATTCCGAGATGAATATAAAGATGAATTAAATGTTATTGCTGTTCATATGCCACGATCTGAAAAAGATTTAGACTTAGACCAAATCAAGGAAGTAGCAGGGGAACATGATATTACGCAACCAATTTTTGTGGATAATGAACACAAATTAACAGATGCATTTGAAAATCAATACGTTCCTGCTTACTACGTTTTTGATTCAGAAGGTAAATTAAGACACTTTCAAGCAGGCGGTGGGGGCATGAAGATGCTTCGTAAGCGTGTTAACAGAGTGTTAGGGACTAATGAAAAATAATTATATTAATCAAAACGCTTCTACAGAGGATTGTAGAAGCGTTTTTTTATGTCCAAAAAAATAATTATGAAAAACTTTAAAAAATTGAGTAAAAGGAGTAGATATTTATTTCGGAACCCGTTATATTAGTAATTACGGAAAACAATCAAAGGAGGTAAACCATGGATATATTTAAAAAACTAAAGCAATTTTATTGGCCCTATAGGAAGTACTTTTTTACTTCGTTAGTCTTTCTAATCATTGTTACTGCAATTACTGTAGTGTATCCAATCATATTACAAAAAACGATAGATGAGGTAGTCATTAAAGACCGATATTCACTCATACCATATATCGCGATAGCATTTTTATTTGTCATGATTATTAAAGGATTTGCAACCTATTTTCATCAATACTTAGGAGAGCTATTTGGTATCCAATCTGTTTATACACTAAGGGATGCATTATATGAAAAGCTACAAGTGTTATCATTTAAATATTATGATAACGCTAAAACTGGTGATTTAATGTCAAGATTGACTGCTGATGTGGAAGGTTTTCGCTTTTTCCTTTCTGCCGGATTTTCAGAGCTAATTCGTATAACACTTTTAATTGTTATAAGTTTAGGTGTTATGTTGTTTTATTCTGTTCCACTTACGCTTGTTACAATGGCTGCTATGCCATTTCTTGGTATTGTCGTGTATAAATTTGATAAACGTGTTCATCCCGCATTTAGGGGAATACGAAAATCATTTGGAAATTTAAATACACGTGTTCAAGAAAATATTAGTGGGATGACTACTGTAAAATCCTTATCTCGTGAAGATTTTGAAATTGGTAGATTTTCATCAAACAATGATAACTATCGTCAACATTATTTAAAAACGTCAGGAATATGGGCAAAGTTCTTTCCGCTGATGGAGTTCATTGGGAATGTATGTGCTGTTGCATTATTAGCGTTTGGTGGTTACTTAGTTATTGAAGAAAGACTAACTTTAGGTGAATTGGTCGCGTTCTTCAGCCTCATTTGGTATATCTTAGGACCATTGATGAACTTAGGATTTGTTATTAATTTATTTTCACAATCAAAAGCATCGGGAGAACGTCTAATTGAAATTCTAGATGCAAAAGAAGATGTAGTTGAAAAAGATCAACCAATCGATGTTCCAATTAGAGGCCACGTTACCTTTAACGAAGTTACGTTAACCTATACAGAGAATGATGACTCTGCACTTAAGAATATCAGTTTTGATGCTCCACCAGGTAAGGTTGTAGGATTGATTGGGGCAACTGGTTCTGGTAAAACAAGTATTACACAACTGATAACACGATTTTATGAACCCGAAAAAGGTAATGTGCTGGTCGACGGGCTACCTGTTGAAAATTATAAATTAAAATCCCTACGCAGTAATATAGGATTCGTTTTACAGGAATCATTTTTATTTTCAACTAGTATTCGAGAAAATATCGCCTATGGTAATCCAAACTTAAAGGATGAACAGATTATCGATGCGGCAAAACGGGCTCAAGCACATGATTTTATTATGGAAATGCCTAGAGGGTATGACACCATGCTTGGTGAGCGTGGTATGGGATTGTCAGGTGGTCAAAAACAACGTATCGCTATTGCACGGGCCATTTGTATCAATCCCAGTATTCTAGTTCTTGATGATGCTACATCAGCGGTAGACATGGAAACAGAGTTTAAGATTCAAAAAGCACTAAAAGAAGTAATGAAAGGCCGTACAACATTTATTATTGCACACCGTATATCTTCTTTGAAGCATGCCGATGAAATAATAGTGTTAGAGGATGGAGAAATAGTTGAAAGAGGTAAACATGATGCGTTAATAAATATCCGTGGCGTCTATCAACGTATTTATGATATTCAGTATCAAGATCGAGATGCAATTATGAACGTAGCAAATCATTAAGGGGGGATAAAAGTGGCTAAATCAACAGAAGAGGTTAAAAAAAGTCGTCATTCGAAACGATTTCATTATACCGTTGATCAAGCAATTGATAAACAGTTTAACTGGAAGCAAATGTTAAGATTATTAGCTTACTTAAAACCATATTCGAAAACTTATTTACCTGGTGCAGTTATTGCAATGCTAATCTCTACAGCAGTTCGTTTAATTGTTCCGATAATAATTGGTAAAGTCGCGATAGATGTTGCTATTGGCAATAAGGATACGGGTTTATTGACCTATTTGGTGGTCATAATCGGTGTACTTTATTTAGTAAATTATGTAGGTAATATTTATCGAATTAAGTGGGTAAATATTTTAGGGCAAAATGTAATTTTTGATTTACGGAAACATCTATTCTCACATGTACAAAGATTATCACACCGTTTTTTTGATTCTAGGTCAGCAGGGTCTATATTGGTTCGAATAATGAATGATATTAATTCCTTACAGGAACTGTTCACAAACGGGATAATCAATTTGTTAATGGACGTTGTAACACTTATTGGAATTATTGTTATATTACTTGTAATCAGTCCAAAACTAGCACTGGCTATCATGGTAATCATACCAATTATGTTCTACATCTCAATCAAACTTCGTCGTAATATTCGCAGATCCTGGCAGGATGTACGTATTCAACAATCGAGGCTGAACTCACATTTAAATGAAAGTATGCAAGGCATTCGTATTACTCAGTCATTTTCACAGGAAAAAGAAAACGCTGAATATTTCAATGGTATTAACTTTGACAATTTTGACAGTTGGCGTACAGCAACAAAAAAGAGTGCCTTATTTCGACCATTTGTGGAAATGAGTAATGCAATAGGTACAATAATTTTAATAACATATGGTGCCTATTTAATTCTTCTCGGTGTTGAAAATGGTGGAATTGATATAGGTACATTCGTAACCTTTGCGTTTTTCCTAGGTATGTTCTGGGAACCGATTTCTCGCCTTGGTCAGATGTATAATCAATTGCTAATGGCAATGGCGGCATCGGAGCGAATTTTTGAATTTCTTGACGAGCAACCAAACGTTGATGAAAAGGAAAATGCCTATGAATTGAAGGACATGAAAGGTAATATTGAATTTGATCAAGTTCAATTTTCTTATGATTCCGATCGAATAGCCTTGCATGAAATATCTCTCGATATTAAGCAAGGCCAAACGATAGCGCTGGTAGGGCATACCGGTAGTGGTAAATCTACCATAGCTAATTTGATTAGTCGCTTTTATGACCCTACAAAAGGGGCAGTTAAAATTGATGGGCACGATTTGCGTGATGTGCGCTTAAATACGTTACGCCAACAAATTAGTGTTGTGTTACAGGATACATTCATCTTTTCGGGTACAATTATGGAAAACATTCGATTTGGTCAGCCAGATGCGACCGATGAACAAGTGAAGGAAGCTGCAAAGGTAGTTGGTGCTGATGAATTTATAAAGCGACTTGCAGATGGATACGCGACAGAAGTAGAAGAACGTGGTAATATTCTTTCTGCAGGAGAGCGACAGCTTTTATCGTTTGCCCGAGCATTATTAGCGGATCCCCGAATTTTAATTTTAGATGAGGCTACAGCTAGTATTGATACTGAAACGGAAGTTAAAATTCAAGCAGCATTGAAACGTTTATTGAATGGAAGGACAGCGATAATGATTGCGCATCGTCTTTCCACTATCCGTGAATCCGACATGATCTATGTACTTGAAAACGGTAAAGTCCTTGAAAATGGAGACCATCAAGAGCTAATGGAATATAAAGGAGAATACTTTGACTTAGTCAAATCACAATTTCAAATGTTAGATGTGATCTAGTAAGAAAGACGTAGTGGGCTTGTACTCGCGGCGAAATGCGTAAGCAGTAGAGCACACGATTTTAGTGCTCGGTGTGTCAATCGCTTACGTCGCAAGCCTACGGAGCTATATAGTAAGAGAAAGGTAAGTCTACGATAGTAATTACAAAAACCAGTCCGGTTTGGAAGTAGGGACTGGTTTTTTTGTCATATAACTGTCATTTTCATTTGTGATTTTTTCGGAGAAAGGGTATATACTATGAGTGTAATAAGATAGAAACGAAATATAATACTACTAACACTTGTTCAGTATTGAGCATAATTTAAATATATCCAACCTTAAAAGGATGATGAATAATGAGCTATGAAGTCATTGGAATAACCGTGTTATGGTTCTTTTTATATGGTTACTTAATTGTGGCATCTATTGATTTTGGTGCAGGTTTCTTTGCATACTATGCCAAAATCACAAAAAAAGATCATATCATTAATCAGCTAATATCAAGGTATTTGTCACCTGTGTGGGAGGTAACTAATGTATTTTTTGTATTTTTCTTTGTTGGGTTAGTAGGATTCTTTCCAGACACAGCCTATTATTATGGAACAGCCTTGTTGATTCCAGGCAGTATAGCAATTATTTTACTCGCTGTTCGTGGCTCATTTTATGCCTTTGAAAACTATGGTTCGAAAAAAAGCAATCTTTATATGTTCTTATATGGTGCAACCGGACTGCTCATACCAGCTTCCTTATCGATAGCATTAACATTATCAGAAGGCGGATTCATCGTAGAAACAAATGGTGTTGTATCACTTCTTGTTACAGAACTGTTAACAAGTCCTTATTCTTGGAGTGTAGTATTTTTAGCGATTGTTTCCGTATTGTATATTAGTTCTACTTTTTTAACCTTTTATGCAGCACGAGCGAATGATAAACCAGCACTAAAAATTGTAAGAGGATATGCATTGTTTTGGAGTGTGCCAACGATCATTGCTAGTTTAACGACCTTTATTGCATTGAGTCAACACAATGAGCGACATTATGAAAATATGCTTGATCTTTGGTGGATGTTTGGTTTGTCAGTCGGATTCTTTATGATTGCTATGTTGTTAATATTTCAGGAGAAGCTTTATGGATTGGCGTTTATATCAGTAATGCTACAGTTTTTCTTTGCCTTCTTTGGATATGGTAAAGGGCATCTACCGTACATATTAGATCCATACATTACCATTTATGAGAATGCTACACAAGAATCAATGGGAATCGCTCTGATTGCGGCCTTTATAGCGGGACTTTGTTTATTAGTTCCGTCTTTAGTGCTATTAATGAAAATGTTTTTATTTGACGCGGACTATGTTAAAGGAAAAAAATAACCTATACATTTTCCTTCCCAATGTATTATGTTAAACTTATGAAAAAGTATGGTGAATGGTGGAGGATATAGAATGAAGCGAGAATTTGCTGTAATTGGATTAGGAAGATTTGGTGGAAGTATTTGCCGTGAACTAAATGCTGAGGGAATGCAGGTTTTGGCAATAGATAGTGACGAGGATAAAGTAAATGAATATAAAAATATTGCAACACATGCTGTTATTGCAGATGCTACTGATGAAGCAACATTAAAGGAATTAGGAATTAAAAATATTGATCATGTAATTGTAGCTATAGGTGACAATATTCAAGCTAGTATATTAACTACTGTTGTTCTTACAGATTTAGGAATAAAGAAGATAACTGTTAAAGCACAAAACGATTACCATGAAAAAATTCTGAACAAAATTGGAGCTGATGAGGTAGTTCATCCAGAGCGGGATATGGGTAAAAGAATTGCTCATAACATAATATCGAACAATATTCTGGATTACCTTGAGTTGTCTGATGATCACAGTATTGTTGAGGTTAAAGTTGGTAAGAAGATGCTTGGAAAAACGATGATTGAGCTTGATATTCGGGCTAACTATGGCTGTAACGTTGTTGCGATAAAACGTGGTAAAGATATTAATGTATCGCCCCGTGCAGACGATACACTAAATGAAAACGATATATTAATTGTAATTGGATCTGATAAGGATATTTCACGGTTTGAAAAGCAGCTAGTTATCGATGACAATTAATTAATTAAATTCAAGCCTGTATTTGCGAATACAGGTTTTTTTTATTGCCCTTTAGGAAATAGTGACTGATAGAGAGGTTATATAAAAACTATGGAAAGGGTGGGGTAATTGTTTGAAAAACGAACAGGTGAACTATTAATTGATCAATTAATACAATGGGGTGTTGATCATATTTACGGCATGCCCGGAAACTCCATCAATGAATTTATTGATGATTTAAGGAAGAGAGAGGAAGACATTGATTTTATCCAAATACGACATGAAGAGGTAGGAGCATTTGCCGCATCATCTTATGCTAAATTAACAGGAAAGCTAGGCGTATGTTTATCTATAGCTGGTCCTGGAGCTACTCATCTGATCAATGGCTTATATGATGCTAAAAAAGATAAAGTGCCCGTTCTTGCTATAGTGGGGCAAGTGCCAAGTACTGCGGTAGGTACCAATGCACATCAGGAAATAAATTTGGAACGTATGTTTGATGGGGTAGGTGTTTTTAATCGACGAGTTGAAGCAGCAGAACAACTTCCAGACATGCTCAATATGGCCATTCGAGAAGCCTACACACAAAAAGGGGTATCTATTTTGATTGTTCCTGACGATTTATTTGCTGTTAAACAAAAAAATGACAAAATGAAAACAAGCCAGACACCTGTACATCCAACCATTACACCAGATCAAGAAACGATGGAACGAACAATTAGTTTACTGAACAGCGCAAAAAGACCTGTCATTTTAGCAGGGAAAGGTGCACGTGATGCTAGGAATGAGCTGGTTGACTTTGCAGAAAAAATTAATGCTCCAATTGTTCTGAGCCTGTTAGGTAAGGGAACTATCCCGGATTATCACGAATTGAATTTAGGGCAGCATGGACAAATAGGGACGAAACCCGCTTATGAGGCCATAATGGATACAGATTTACTGTTATTGATAGGAACGACCTTTCCGTATAGGGACTATTTACCAGACGGTGTAAATGCTATTCAAATAGAAATAAAGCATGGTGATATAGGGAAGATTTATCCAATTACTGAAGGGTTATGTGGTGATGCTAAACATATTTTACCTAGATTAACATCTTTAGTATCTGAGTCTAAATCAGATGAATTCCTTAAGAAGTATCAAGAAAAAATGAAGAGATGGCATATTCATATGCTAGAGCTGAAGAAAGATACAACAGATCCAATTCACGGGCCACAAGTTATGTATGAACTGGAGAAGAATATGGAAAAAGATGCCATTATATCTTGTGATGTAGGAAATGTGACTGTCTGGACTACCCGTTTTTTTCCTATTACTAATCAAAAATTTATAATTTCTGGCGGATTAGCATCCATGGGGTCTGGTTTACCAGGGGCAATTGCAGGTCAACGAGCATACCCAAATAAGCAAGTTGTTGCGATATGTGGCGATGGAGGATTTTCAATGGTAATGCATGACTTTATTACCGCGGTTAAATATGACATGCCGATCAAAGTTGTCGTACTGAATAATAGTATGATCGGCATGATAAAGTATGAACAGCAAATCAAGGGCAATTTAAATTACGAAACAGGCTTAGGTGCGGTTAATTTTGCGGAATTTGCCAAAGCTTGTGGTGGGGATGGTTATCGAATAGAAAAATACGAAGAGATGGAAACTACCATGAAACAAGCTTTTATGTCGAAAAAACCCGCTATTATTGATGTAGTTATTGAAGACATAGCGCCATTGCCGGGTCAAATTACGTATGATCAAGCGGTCAGCTACAGTGAGTATTTAATTAAAGAATTTTTTACAAACGGTAAAGCAGAATTTCCGGATGTAAAAAAAACCATACGGCGATTAATATAAAAACAAAAGCGGAAGCACCATATGTGGCGCTTCCGCTTTTTACTAGTTAAAGTGCCCATTGCAAGCGGACATTTTGCTTTTGGTTAAACTTCCATAATAATTGGTAATACCATTGGTCGGCGTTTTGTTTTCTCGAATAAGAATGGGGCGATGGTATCAGTAATTTCATTTTTGATTTCAGACCATTGTGTAGTTCTTCTTTCCATCACTTTATTCAGATGGGTCGAAACGAGTTTTTGTGCCTCATTGATAAGATCCTCTGATTCACGCATGTATACAAATCCACGTGAAATGATATCAGGTCCAGCGGAAATTTTAAATTCCTTCATATCGATACTTACAACTACGATTACAAGACCTTCTTCTGAAAGAATACGTCTGTCGCGAAGTACAATGTTACCGATATCTCCAATACCACTACCATCTACATAAACAGATCCAGAAGGTATTTTTCCTGCAACCATTGCATTATCTTTGCCTAGTGCTAATACATCCCCGATATCCATTATAAAACAGTTTTCGGGTTTTACGTCACATGATTCAGCAAGCTTTGTGTGTTCCTTTAACATACGATATTCACCGTGAATTGGCATGAAATATTTTGGTCTAATTAAACGGAGCATTAGTTTTTGTTCTTCTTGACTACCATGTCCTGATGTATGAATATCACTTAATGGACCATGGATGACTTCTGACCCCGCACGGTATAATTTGTTGATAATACGGCTTACACTTACATTATTACCTGGGATTGGAGATGAGGAAAACACAACTGTATCACCAGGAATTGTTTGAATCTGTCTATGTGTTCCATTAGCAATACGTGATAATGCAGCCATTGGTTCACCCTGAGAACCTGTACAAAGTATAACTATTTCATGTGCTGGAAGGCGGTTGATTTGATGCGCATCAATAAACGTCTCTTTTGGTGCATTAATGTATCCTAGTTCTTGTCCAATAGCAATGGAAGACTCCATGCTTCGTCCAAAAACTGCGACCTTACGATTATATTTTACAGCTGATTCAATAACCTGTTGTAGTCGATAAATATTTGATGCAAATGTGGCGAATATTAATCTGCCATTTACACGAGTAAATATATTGTCAATATTACTGCCAACAACGCGCTCGGACATTGTAAATCCTGGAACTTCACTGTTCGTACTGTCAGAAAGAAGACATAAAACGCCTTCCTTACCAATTTCAGCCATTTTCGCAATGTTTGCTGGCTCACCAACAGGTGTAAAGTCAAACTTGAAATCTCCTGTATGCACTACATTACCAGGTGGTGTTTTAACAACTACCCCATATGAGTCCGGAATACTGTGTGTAGTACGGAAAAAAGATACAGACGTTTTACGGAATTTAATTATATCGTCTTCTTGTATCGGATGTAATTTTGCTTTACGTAATAAACCGTGCTCATCTAATTTATTTCGAATTAATCCAAGTGCAAGCTTACCCGCATAGATTGGTATATTGATCTCGCGTAAAAGGTAAGGGATTCCTCCAATATGATCTTCATGACCATGTGTGACAATAAGGCCTTTAATTTTATCTTGGTTTTGTATTAAATAGGTATAATCGGGAATTACATAATCAATTCCTAATAGTTCATCCTCTGGAAATTTAATTCCAGCATCGATTAATATAATTTCATCCTGAAATTGGACAGCGTATGTGTTCTTTCCAATTTCCCCTAATCCACCCAATGAAAATACTGCTGTTTGATCATTCTTTACAAATTTCATGGGTTATACGTTCTCCACTGTAAAATTTTCTGATTTCTTTTCATACGCTAAATGTGCATCGTCTAATTGTTGGATGAATTCAATATTATAGTTACGATTCACTAATTTGTTGCGTACTTCTTCTTCTGTTTTCGCCTCAACATAAAGGCCCTTTGTTCGTTCTCGCACAGGAATCTCCGTTTTCAATTCCTGATAATATACTTTGTAAATCATTTCATCTCTCCTATCGATTTCTTTGTTTTATTTGGTATAAGAATAATTGCATCCGTATGTTCCAGAAACAATGCTTCTTATGCATGGATTATTTTTAACATTATTTAATAAAGCCGACGATGGATAGGCAGCTACTTCACTTTGCTTATATCGGGGTGCACTGACAACAAAATATTAATTTTGCTCTCGTTATCCCTCTGTTTTAATCCGCTCGTCAACTATAATAAGTTTTAAACCGTCCTAGCATGTGTTTAATGTATGATTGGCTTTATTTATGGTAGTCTTTCCTATAACTAGTTGGTACTCGTCCACGGCCTAAAAAATCCTTCCAGCGTTTCTTCAGCTTTTCTTTTAGGCGTTTTAACATGATCCCATGCACTCCTCTCATTATCTTAAGAAAGCAACATAAACGTTCTACCGATCCAATCCCTCTTATCTATAGTATAGTACTGTTTGATAAATATTGAAATAAAAAACCATGATTTATATAAAAAAACATTTTTATCAGTCTAAGTTCAGGATTTATGACACGTTATTATCCAACTATTTTTCACCTAGAAAGAAATCTTATTCAAACTTTGCACAAAAAGCTGCCCTTATTTGTAATGGGCAGCTTTAAATGGTATGGAATATAAAACTTTTTAATCGTGCTTGTTTCTAATCAATTGCCTTTGCATCATCCGGAGCTTCTAGTGGGTTATCCTTATTGATGTGATCATAAAACATAACACCGTTGAGATGATCAACCTCATGCTGGAAAACGATAGCAGGGTAATCACGTAGTCTTAGTTTTATTTCTTTTCCTGCAAGATCTGTTGCTTTCAATGTAATACGCGCGTTCCTCGGCACATAACCTTCTACATTTCGATCAACAGAAAGGCAACCTTCGCCACTAGTCAAGTATGCTTTTTCAACAGAGTGGCTGACAATTTTTGGGTTGAATAGTCCGTAGCTATATTTTTTTCCATTTGCATCCTCAAAGTGGATAGCAATCATTCGCTTGGAAACACCTAATTGTGTTGCAGCAAGCCCTACACCCGCACGTAATTCATATTCACGCGCTATTTCATCATCTTGACTATTTTTTAGGAATTGTAACATATCTTCTAAAAGCTTTTGTTCTTCATTTGTTGGTGGAATTGAAACATCCTTTGCCACTTCACGTAATGCAGGATGTCCTTCTCGTACGACGTTTTCCATTGTTAACATGGGGTTCTCACTCCTAAATTGTACATAATTTTTTATTTTAACATAAATACTAATTAAAATTTAGAAATATGATATAGTTACGAATATCATATTTCCTATGTTCATATATATGTTATACTACTACATAGAAAAAATAGATTCTTATATTTCGTTTATTGTGAAAGCTGAAGGAGGAAACGCCCAATTGTTTTATAGAAAGATAGCCATCATTTTATTAATAAGTGTAATTGCAATGTTATCCGCATGTAGCGGCGCATCAACATCTGAAAAGATATATGATCATTTGGAAAAAGCGGTAACACTTGAAGAAGTGTTTGAAAAGCAACAAGATGATATTGTTGAGCTAGAGAGGAAAGAGCAAGAACTTTATAGTCAAATCATTGATCTAAGCATGGATGAGTTTGATAAAATAACATCGATTGCGAAAGAAGCAATTGGTGTAATTGAAAAGCGTAAGGAAAAGATTGAATTAGAAAAAGAAAGTATCGACACATCAAAAGAAGAGTTCAAAAAAATAGAGGATTTAATAGAAGAACTTGAAGAGAAAAAGGCAAAAGAGAAGGCAACTAAAATGTATGACGTTATGATGAAACGATTTGACGCCTATTATAAACTGAATGATGCATATGAACAATCACTTAAATTAGAAAAAGAACTGTATGCAATGCTTCAAAAAGAAGATCTTGAACAGGAGACATTGACTGAACACATTAAAGAAATCAATGAGAGCTATAAAAAGGTCCTAGAAGCAAATGAAAACTTCAATACATTTACGGAGAAGTATAACCAACTGAAAAAAGAATTTTATGAGACAGCCAATGTTGAAGTGAAGTACGACGAGGAAAAAAAGAAATAGATAGCAATTAAGGGCTAAATCCTAAATAGGGTTTAGCCCTTGTTTTTTTATGCTGACTAATACAGTTTAACTATCTTTATATAACAGTTTGATAAAAATTCTGATACTTTGAAAATGAGATTAAAAATATATAGAAATAAAAGCAAAGTGATTGACCAAGTTGGTGTAAATAAGCTAAACTTTATATATATTATTATTGTACCAGTAATTTTTGCGATGATTATGTAACAGTTTTTGAAAAATCTAACGGAAAAGATTAGTGAATTTCAAAATAGGGAATACAATTAGAAGCAAATTGGTACAGATTTTTTTCGTATATTGGGAAGGCTAGAAAAGACAAATAAATGGATATAAGGAAAGGAAGAGGTGAACTATTTTGAAACACGTACTTGAAAGTGTTGAAAGCCAGTTCGAGATGTTCCAGATTCTAGATGAAAACGGAAAAGTAGTTAATAAAGAAGATATGCCTGATCTTTCAGATGATGATTTGAAAGAACTGATGCGTCGAATGGTTTATACTCGTATGTTAGACCAACGTTCTATTGCATTAAATCGACAAGGTCGCCTAGGTTTCTATGCGCCAACAGCAGGGCAAGAAGCTTCACAGTTAGGCAGTCAATTTGCATTAGAAAAGGAAGATTATATTTTACCAGGATACCGTGATGTTCCACAAATTATTTGGCACGGTCTTCCATTATATCAAGCATTTTTATTCTCAAGAGGACATTTTCATGGCAACCAATTCCCTGAGGATGTAAACGCAATGAGCCCACAAATTATTATTGGTGCACAAATAACACAGGCTGCAGGTGTAGCGTTAGGGCTTAAAAAGCGCGGTAAAAAAGCAGTAGCTATCACTTACACAGGTGATGGTGGGACATCACAAGGTGATTTTTATGAGGGAATGAACTTTGCAGGCGCATATAAAGCTCCAGCGATTTTCTTTGTTCAAAATAACTATTTTGCTATTTCCGTTCCAGTAGAAGAACAAACAGCTGCGAAGACATTGGCACAAAAAGGTGTCGCTGCGGGTATTGAAGGACTACAGATTGACGGCATGGATGTTCTTGCTGTATATGCAGCCACAAAGGATGCTAGAGAACGTGCTGTTAATGGAGAAGGACCTACACTAATCGAGGCGTTAACTTATCGTTATGGTCCACATACAATGGCGGGGGACGATCCAACACGTTACCGTACAGATGATTTGGATAACGAATGGGAGAAAAAAGATCCATTAGTTCGTTTCCGTAAATATCTAGAAGGTAAAAAGTTATGGTCTGAAGAGGAAGAGAACAAGGTTATTGAAGAAGCTAAAGATGACATTAAAAAGGCTATTAAAAAAGCTGATGACTATCCAAAACAAAAAGTAACAGACCTTATTGAAAATATGTTTGAAGAACTTCCTAAAAACTTGCAAGAACAAATGGAAGAATACAAAGAAAAGGAGTCGAAGTAAATCATGGCACAAATGACAATGATTCAAGCAATCACAGACGCAATGCGCACAGAGTTGAAGAACGACGAAAATGTGCTTGTATACGGTGAAGACGTAGGACAAAACGGTGGAGTATTCCGTGCTACTGAAGGTTTACAAGATGAATTTGGTGTAGAACGTGTTTTTGATACGCCGCTTGCTGAATCAGGAATCGGTGGACTATCAATAGGACTCGCACTACAAGGTTATCGCCCAGTGCCAGAAATTCAATTCTTCGGCTTTGTATATGAAGCAATGGATTCAATTAATGGTCAAATGGCTCGTATGCGTTATCGTTCGGGTGGATCTAAAACAGCTCCTATTACCATTCGTTCACCATTTGGTGGTGGAGTTCATACACCAGAGTTGCATGCTGACTCTCTTGAAGGATTAATTGCTCAACAACCAGGTATTAAAGTTGTTATCCCATCAACACCACATGATGCGAAAGGGCTTTTAATCGCAGCAATCCGTGACAATGACCCGGTTCTATTTTTAGAGCATATGAAACTGTACCGCTCATTCCGTGGTGAAGTTTCAGAGGAAGAATATACAATTGAGCTAGGCAAAGCAGATGTGAAACGTGAAGGTAAAGATGTAACACTAATTACGTATGGTGCGATGGTACATGCTTCATTAAAAGCAGCAGAGGAACTAGAAAAAAATGATATAGATGCAGAAGTTATTGATTTATGTACAATATCTCCAATTGATATCGATACAATTGTTGAATCTGTTAAGAAAACAAATCGTGTTGTATTTGTACAAGAAGCACAACGTCAAGCAGGAATTGCAGCACATGTTATTTCTGAAATACAAGAGCGCGCAATCCTACATTTGGAAGCACCAATTTTACGTGTTACAGCACCAGATACTGTTTATGCATTCTCACAAGCAGAAGAGGTATGGCTACCAGATCATAAAGACATCGTAGATAGGGTTAATGAAGTAATCAACTTTTAATAGAAGGATGGGAGGTAGTAATTATGGCATATAATTTCAAAATGCCCGATATTGGTGAAGGAATTCATGAAGGTGAAATTGTTAAATGGTTTGTAAAAGAAGGCGATGAATTAAAAGAAGATGACGTGCTTTGCGAGGTTCAAAACGATAAAGCGGTTGTTGAAATTCCTTCTCCTGTAGAAGGAACGGTTACAAAGGTTCATGTTGATGAAGGCACTGTAGCGATAGTTGGTGATACACTTATCACGTTCGATGCAGAAGGTTATGAGGATGAAGACGTAGAAGAGTCTGAAGAAGAATCTAAATCAGATGAAAAAGAGGAACAAAAAGAAAAGAAGCAAGATAAGTCTAGCGAATCATCTAAGAACGATAAAGGTGATGAACAAGAGGATAAAGATACAACTAAAAAGGATGAGCAAGAATCAGCGCAAGAAACATCATCTGACGATAAACGAGTAATTGCAATGCCATCCGTAAGGAAATATGCTCGGGATAATGATGTTGCTGTCCAAGAGGTTAATGGTTCTGGTAAAAATGGTCGTATCCTTAAAGAAGACGTAGACAAGTACTTAAGTGGTGATCAAAAAGCAGAATCACACGAATCATCTGAAGATAATGGTGAGCAAGCAGAAGAAAAGCCAGTTTCAAAAGAAACATCAGTTCCAAAAGGTGATTACCCAGAAACTCGCGAGAAAATGAGCGGTATTCGTAAATCAATCGCAAGAGCTATGGTTAACTCCAAAACAAAAGCGCCACATGTTACATTAATGGATGAAATTGATGTAACTGAACTGGTTGCACATCGTAAGAAGTTTAAGGCTATTGCTGCAGAACAAGATATTAAACTGACGTATTTACCATATGTAGCTAAAGCTTTAGTTTCTACATTGAAAAAGTATCCAATTTTAGGTGCAGCAGTAGATGATGAAACAGATGAGATCATCTATAAACATTATTATAATGTTGGAATTGCAGCAGACACGGATAAAGGCTTGTTGGTACCAGTTGTAAAAGATGCTGACCGCAAATCAATTTTTGCTATATCACAAGAAGTAAATGAATTGGCAGATAAAGCGCGTAATGGTAAACTTGCATCTGATGAGATGAAAGGCGCAACAACCACGATTACGAACATTGGATCTGCTGGTGGTCAATGGTTTACACCAGTTCTTAATTATCCAGAAGCAGCTATTTTAGGGATAGGACGTATTGCCGAGAAACCTGTAGTGCGTGATGGAGAAATTGTCATTGCTCCAGTAATAGCACTATCATTGAGCTTTGATCATCGAATTGTTGATGGTGCAACTGCTCAATTAGCATTAAATCAGATTAAACGTTTGTTGAACGATCCACAATTAATTATGATGGAGGCGTAAATTATGGTAGTAGGAGATTTCCCAATTGAATTAGACACATTAGTTGTGGGCGCAGGACCTGGTGGCTATGTAGCTGCCATCCGCGCTGCCCAATTAGGTCAAAAAGTAACAATTGTTGAAAAAGGTACTTTAGGTGGGGTTTGCTTAAATGTTGGTTGTATCCCTTCTAAGGCGATGATTCAAGCAGGTCATCTTACTGAACATGCTCATGGTAATGAAGAACTAGGGATTAAAACGGAAAATGTTTCAGTGGACTTTTCAAAAGTTCAAGAATGGAAGGGTAAAGTTGTTAATAAATTAACTTCCGGTGTTGAAGGATTGTTAAAAGGGAACAAAGCAGATATCGTTAAAGGTGAAGTATATTTTGTAGATAAGAATACGGTTAAGGTAATGGATGAAAAAAATTCACAAACGTATACATTTAACAACTGTATAATCGCTACAGGATCTTCACCAATTGAAATTCCAAGTTTCAAGTTTTCTGATCGTGTGTTAGATTCGACAGGCGCTTTGAATTTAAAAGAAATCCCTAAGAAAATGGTAGTGATTGGTGGGGGATATATTGGTACTGAGCTCGGTTCAGCGTATGCTAACTTTGGCACTGAAATTGTTATATTAGAAGGCACAAAAGATATTCTTGGTGGCTTCGAAAAACAGATGACACAAGTTGTTAAAAAGCGTCTAAAGAAAAAAGATGTTTCCATTATTACAGAAGCTATGGCTAAAGGCGTGGAAGAATCAAAAGATGGTGTTAAAGTAACCTACGAATCAAAAGGTAAAGAAGAAACAGTAGAGGCAGATTATGTATTGGTAACTGTAGGTCGTCGTCCTAACACAGAGGAACTCGGCTTAGAACAAGTAGGAATTGATGTTGATGATAAAGGACTTATCAAAATTGATAAACAATGCCGTACAAATATAGATAACATTTTTGCCATCGGTGATATTGTTGCTGGCCCTCCACTAGCACATAAAGCTTCCTATGAAGGAAAAGTTGCTGCCGAGGCAATTAGTGGTGAAAAAGCAGAAATCGATTATATTGGAATCCCAGCTGTTGTATTCTCTGATCCAGAGTTAGCATCAGTAGGATACACGGAGAAGGAAGCTAAAGATGCTGGTTACAAAGCAAAAGCATCTAAGTTTCCATTTGCGGCCAATGGTCGTGCATTATCATTAAATGATAGTGATGGATTCCTGAAATTAATTACTAGAGAAGAAGATGGTTTAGTTATTGGAGCTCAAATTGCGGGACCTAATGCTAGTGATATGATAGCTGAATTAGGCTTAGCAATTGAAGCTGGTATGACTGCTGAAGATATTGCGTTAACTATCCATGCGCATCCTAGTCTTGGAGAAATTACCATGGAAGCTGCGGAAGTAGCAATGGGTACTCCTATTCATATGATGAAGTAGTTATATTATATATAAAAAGAGTTAGGCGCATTTGATGCCTAACTCTTTTTATGTTCTTCTATTTTTTCTTTCTTCTTAAGTCAGCCTGTCTACCCTCTTCCTTAAATGATTTCAGCATGGAGAACACGATCAATATCATGATAATCGTAAATGGAAAGGCTGCAATAATGGAAGCGGTTTGTAATGCCCCTAAACCACCTTGCCATAACAGAACTGCTGCAGCACTGGATTGAATTAAGCCCCAAACTAACTTAACACTATTTGGTGGATACAAGCTACCACCCGTTGTTTGCATTCCTAATACGAATGTCGCTGAATCAGCTGATGTGATAAAGAATGTACTGATCAATAGAATAGCAATGATTGACATGGTTGTTCCAAATGGGAATTCGGCTAATACAGCGAACAGTGCTGCCTCCGTGCCAATATCATCAACATATTGCGTGATATCTGTGTTTTGGAAGAATTCTAAATGAATTGCTGATCCACCAAAAACAGAGAACCAAAGTGCTCCAAATATAGTTGGAACTAATAGAACTCCAAGTACAAATTCTCTAATTGTTCTACCACGAGAAACACGAGCGATAAATGTACCTACGAATGGGGCCCATGCAATCCACCAAGCCCAGTAGAAAATGGTCCAATCTTTAATCCATGTATCTTCTGTATCAAATGGCGTCATTCTGAAACTCATTCCTGGTAGATTTTGAATATAGCTGCCGAACGTATTTGTAAATAAGTTCATAATAAAGTTTGTAGGGCCAACGAATAGTAAAAATGCCATGAGCAATAATGCCAGTACTATGTTCGCATTACTTAAATATTTAATCCCCTTATTTAAACCTGTCATTGCTGAAATTAGATACAACACTGTAACGATTAATATGATAATAAATTGTGTGGTAACGGTTTGATCCCATCCAAATACAAAGGATAGACCGCCACTAATTTGTATCGCACCAAATCCAAGTGAAGTTGCTACACCGAATACTGTTGCAAATACAACAATAAAATCGATTAATGTACCCCATGGCCCCTTCATTTTATTGCCAAAGAGCGGTTCGAGAATAGCACTTACTAAACCAGATGATTGCTTTCTGAATTTAAAGTAGGCTAATGCTAGAGCAATTGTTGCATATATTGCCCATGGATGTAGGCCCCAGTGGAAGAAGCTGTACTGTAAGGCTGTTTTTGCTGTTTCCGGAGTTCCGGGTTCACCAAATGGTGGTTTATAAAAGTGTGAAAGGGGTTCTGCCGCGCCCCAGAATACTAATCCTATTCCCATACCAGCACTGAAAAGCATAGCAAACCAAGTTATGTAGGAATATTCGGGCTTGTCCCCAGGTTTACCTAGTTTTATATTTCCGTACTTTGAAAATATCAAGTATAAAGCGAAAAGTAAAAATCCAGTTGCACTTAACAAATAGAACCAACCAAATCTATTTACAATAAAGCTTTGGATAGCAGTTGTTACATCATTGAGGTTTCCATTTGGTAATACATCTTTGGGGATAATTCCCCAGATGATGAATAAAACCGCAACTACTACCGATATATAAAAAACGCGTGTTACCTTATTCATAGGCCAAACTTCCTTTCTAAACAGTGTTATTATTATCACACATAGTTTTCATGCACAGTAATGTATTAAAACATATTGAAAATTAAAGTTCAACTAATGTACTTACTATTTCCGATAATAGAAATAAAATACTATTGTACACATTTGACCTTTATTTACTTTCCCATTACGGGTTAATTGTAAACTTATCCTACCACAATAAATACAAAATAATTCAGAAAACCTCTAGTAAATTAACGTCATTCTTCGTTATAATAGAAGTATGATATATATACATCTTAGGGGGAAACGGTATTGAAAAAAATTACTATTATCTGCTTGTTATTGCTTGTTGCTTTTATGAGTGCATGCTCGAATGGCGGGCTAGCTGTAAGTGGAGATTCAGAAAATCAGAAAGAAGAAAAAGAAAAAGACCAATTGCAGGAAGATGGAAATAAACAAGAAGAGAAAAAAGAGGAGACAGAAAAAGAAGTCGCCGCTCCTGCACCTGTAATTACAGAACCAAAATATAAAATCAACCAAAATAATTGGTTAGTTCAGCCATTGAATGAATCTATAAAGGAAAAAGTTGTATTACTTACAATTGACGATGCACCAGATAAATATGCGGTTGAAATGGCAAAAACATTAAAGGAATTAAATGCAGGCGCAATCTTTTTTGTAAATGGTCACTTTTTAGACACTCCCGAGGAGAAGGAGAACTTAAAAAAAATTCATAATATGGGTTTTATGATTGGCAACCATACATATAGTCATCCGTTTTTACCTGATTTATCAAAGGAAGAACAAAAGGAAGAGATTCTTCTGCTTAATAATTTAGTGGAGGAAATAATAGGTGAAAAGCCAGTGTTTTTCCGTGCCCCTAATGGAGCAAATACAGATTACACTAGACAGCTTGCACAAGGAGAAGGTATGACATTAATGAATTGGTCATACGGATATGATTGGAATAAGGAATACATGACCAAAGAAGCGATAACAGATATTATGGTTCATACAGATTTATTAGTTGATGGGGCAAACTTATTAATGCATGACCGGGAATGGACTTCAGAAGCGCTAAACGGTATTGTACTGGGATTGCGTGATCAAGGCTTCGAAATTGTTGATCCACATGCAATTAAAACGAAATAGCGTACCGATAAGACACTCAAAATATTGGGTGTTTTTTTATGAACAATTTTTTATATAAATTAATAGTATGTATTATAGATGAATAAGTTATACTAATTAAGGGTTGAATTTCTTAATGTGACACATTATAATAGGTATACGAAATCATAATAATCACGAAGGAGTTGGGCTGAATGGGAACTATCATTTGTCAAGGCTGTCAACAAATTATTGAGCAATTTGATGATGAAAAAGTTACAACCCTTTATGGCGCTTGTCCGACTTGTAAATAACATACTATAAAAAAAGAGTTGCATAATATAAAATGCAACTTTTTTTTAGTATTAAGAGAAAGTTACTTTATTTAAATGGCCGATGTTCTTTAATAACGTGTATGCTCTCTAAGGATTCATCTTGTAAGCCCTGTACAGGTAGACCGTTATTAATATTTTTATGAATGTATGCTATGTTTTCTTCTGTTATTATTTCTCCCGGAATGAAAATGGGTATTCCAGGTGGATATACCATGATCGATTCTGCACTAATTCTTCCAGCTGAATCTGTAAAAGAAATCACTTCAGTTTCAGCATAAAATGCATCGCGGGGGGATAGGGCAAGCAAAGGTATATCTGGAATAGATACTGTTATTTCACTTGCAGCACGATGATTCATCTTATCATTCGCTAGTTGTTTTAATGCGATTTCTAAAATTTGTACAGTTTCCATGGTATCACCTGGTGTAATAATGCAAAGAAGGTTGTACAAGTCGGATAATTCTACTTCAATTGCGTAGTTTTCCCGCAGCCAAACTTCTGCATCGTAACCAGTAATTCCTAGATCCTTTACCGATATAATTAATTTTGTTGGATCAAAGTCATATATTGCTTCACTGCCAACAATTTCTTTTCCTACACAATATAAATAGGGTATTTGATTTATGGCATGTCGAGCATGGTTTGCTAGATTTATTGCATATTCTACTAATTCGAACCCATTCGTAGCTAGTCGTTTTCTAGCAACATCTAATGAAGCCAATAAAAGATAGGATGTAGATGTCGTTGTCAGCATTGACATCACGGTTTGGACACGCTCATGTGACACCCTGTTTCCTTTCAAATTCAGCACAGAGCTTTGCGTAAGGGATCCTCCCAATTTGTGAACGCTTGTAGCAGCCAAGTCAGCACCAGCCTGCATGGATGAAAGAGGTAGTTTATCATGGAAATGAATGTGCACGCCATGAGCTTCGTCTACCAAAACTGGTACATCATACTTATGAGAGATTTCCACTATTTCTTGCAAATCAGCAACAATTCCAAAGTATGTTGGGTTAATGACTAATACCGCTTTCGCATCAGGATGAGCTTCTAATGCATGTCGGACCGCTTTGGGGGTAATACCATGGGAAATCCCCAATCTGTGATCCAGTTCTGGATGGATAAAAATAGGTGTCGATCCTGAAAAAATGATTGCTGATGTTACAGACTTATGAACATTTCTCGGTACAATTATTTTATCTCCAGGAGAACATACACTTAATACCATCGTCATAATAGCTCCACTAGTTCCTTGAACAGAAAAGAATGTATAATCTGCACCAAATGCTTCTGCGGCAAGTACATGGGCATCTTTAATCATGCCACGTGGGTGATGTAGGTCATCTAGTGGTTCAATATTAATGAGGTCTATTTTAAATGCATTCTCTCCCATGAAGTTTCGAAATGATTCTTCAACTGCTTTTCCTTGTTTGTGCCCAGGAATATGAAATTGTGTTGGATCTTTTTCTATATGATTTAATAAACCATTGAATAATGGTGTTTGTGATTGGTCATTCATCGTCAGCACTCCATATTACGTTTTAAAATATCCAACGTAGTATAGCAAATTATAGTGTAAAAATCTAGTTTACTAAGTAGCCATAATTGTTCAAATTATGCTAGCATTAAGGGTATACATACGAGTAGTTATTTACCTGAAGGGAGAAATAAACGATGAAATGGAAAACTAGAGTAACAGACTTATTAGATATTGAATATCCAATTATTCAAGGAGGACTTGCATATCTAGCATATGCTGATCTTGCAGCTGCCGTTTCAAATGCAGGGGGACTGGGGCAAATCACTGCGATGAGTTTACCGAACGAAACGAGGTTGCGCGAAGAGATTCGCAAAGTGAAGTCATTAACAGATAAACCCTATGGCGTAAATTTTGCCATCGGGCAGCATGGACGCCCATTTGAACATATGGTACAAGTGGCAATAGACGAACAGGTACCCGTTATATCAGTTACCGGTGGAAACCCTAGGGGTGTATTAGATATGGTTAAACACCACCCGATTAAAAAACTTGTACTGGTTGCCGCTAGACGCCAAGCAGAAAAGGCAGAAAAATTGGGTGCTGATGCAGTTATGGTTGTCGGACAAGAGGGTGGTGGCCATCTTGGGCGTGGTGACATTGGAACGTTTATACTTACTCCTCAGGTAGTGGAACATGTTTCTATTCCAGTTATAGCATCAGGTGGAATAGGGGATGGTAAGAGCATGATGGCAGCACTTGCGTTAGGTGCTGAAGGTGTAGAAATGGGAACAAGGTTTATTGCTACAAAAGAATGTGTGGATGCACATCCATCATATAAACAGGCTTTAATAGATGCGGATGAAAATGCTACCGTTGTTATCAAACGTTCACTTGGTACACCTGCACGGGCATTAAAAAATGCATGGACTGAACAAATACTAGATCTAGAAGCGGATCTCGCTACTTTTGAAACATTAAAGCCATATATAGGTGGAGAAGCAAACACGGATTATATTTATGATGGAAATGATGCAAAAGGATTTGGTTGGGCAGGTCAAATTGCTGCGAGAATCCATGATATTCCAACCGTTAATGAATTACTATCAGCCATGATCAAGGATGCAGAGCTAGTAAGACAAAAATGGATGTAACGAGGTGAAAATGTAATGAATTACCATTATCCATTAAATGAACTGTGGTCAAAACAAGAAATTATTGATGTCGTCCATTTTTTTAGTGTAATTGAAAAACATTATGAACAGAGAGCTGATGACAACGAAATTTTAGGCGCGTACAAACGTTTCAAAGAAATCGTTCCATCTAAAAGCGAAGAAAAAACCTATTTCAGAGAATTTGAAACTGCTTCTGGCTATAAAGTTTTCCCCGTTATTAAACAGGCAAAAGAAGTAAGATGAAAAATAAGATGGTTGGTGAAAAGTACCAACCATCTTATTTAATTATAGCTTCAGACATCGATAATTTGTAAATGGGTGTTAATGTTTCAAACGTATTTTTAACTTCATTTAAAAAGGCCTTTCCATCCTTGAGTAGGGCATCATCTGCTCGGAAGTGTCTACCAATTAGAAATTCTGCTTTTTTAACGTTACGAAAACGTTCCAGTGACTTTTTTAGATCTAAATCTTTTAGAGTGGTAGCATCTTTTTTCATATGGTCAAGCGAAACTACATAATTAGTTGGAATCGTTTTTTCTATATCATTAATGTGATTCAAAAATGATTCAGCCATTTCTTTTTTATTTGGAAGCTCGTAGATATATGCTAGCCAAACAAATAAATGATCATCAAACAAGCCAATCTGAAAATGGGGATGTTGTTTATATCCCCGCTTGTTATGACAAAAAGCCATCCATGTATCGTTAGGCGGATTAACGGTTCGTCTAGCATGTTGTGCGATATGCAAATTCATGTCATGTCCTGTCAGAGTGGACAAATCATCCATCAATGCATCACCAATTGTTTGGAACTTTGGTTGGATGCGTTCTCTTATTGCTTCCATTCTGTTATCTAATCCATTAATCGTAAATGTTTGAAAGTCTTTCTTAGCAAATCCTCTAAATGCCATGAAGTAGTCCCCTTTTTTCGTTCGTAAGTTATTTATAATAGTTATTATTAAGGAAAAAACACATGTAGTCAAGAAAGATACTTTGTATACATAGGTTTACGAACATAGCTATAAGGGAATAAATTTTACAATAATAGTAAAATTTATTAACCAATTTTTGCTGGATATCATATATATAATAAAAGCATCTGAAAGGATGAGAAAAATGAAATATGTTATGGAAGCACTGAGGCGGAAAGAAGCGCAAGAAAAGATACCTGTAATCCGAATGGAAATTGACTATGAACTTGTATCGTTATTTGATGCATTACAAGCAAATGATAAGGTAGAGATAATAAAAGCAAAAGAGCGATTAGAACAACTAAGAATCCAGCTCAATTCAATTGAAAATGAATAATTTATATCCTTAAACTGACCACATCTTAAGTCGCTATACTTGGTGGTTGGTTTTTTAATTTGGTAAGATAGGTAGAGATTAAAAGTTGGAGGATTAGTAATGACTGAATTAAATCGTAATGAAATTTTTAATAATACAAAACAATGGATCCTTGAAGCAGGTAAAATTATTCGGGGAAAAATAAATGACCCATTAATCGTGGACACGAAATCGAACGCAAATGATCTTGTAACAACAATGGATAAAGAAACCGAGAAATTTTTTGTGAATAAAATTAAAACAGAATATCCGCACCATTTATTACTGAGTGAAGAGGGGTTTGGTGATGATGTTAAATCACTAGATGGCACGGTTTGGATTATTGATCCAATTGATGGAACGATGAATTTTGTGCAACAAAAAAGAAATTTTGCAATATCGATTGGGATTTATCAAGACGGGATAGGAGAAGTTGGCTTTATTTATAATGTAATGGATGATGTATTATATAGTGCTATAAAAGGAAAAGGCGCCTATAAGAATGAAGCAAAAATACCTAATTTAGAGCCACATATTGATATTGATAAAGCAATGATTGGCTTAAATCACTTTTGGCTCTGTGAAAATCGACTTGTTGATGAAAAAGTGATGCAACAATTAGTTCGTACAATAAGAGGGACACGTACATACGGTTCAGCTGCTTTGGAATTTGCCTATGTTGCAGAAGGAATTATTGATGGTTATTTAACCATGAGATTATCTCCGTGGGATATTGCTGCAGGAATGATTATTGTTAATGAAGTCGGTGGTGTAACAACAAATGTGATTGGTGAGGATGTCAATATGGTTGATACTAATTCGATTCTTGTTTGTAATCCTTCTATTCAGGAAACGATTATTAAAGACTATATAGTAAAAGGAAAAAAGTGACTCCAAGTTAAGAAGTCACTTTCTTTTTCGTTTTAATGTTAGACCAAACCCCATAATTGCAAAGCCAAGTAATATAAAGAATAATATCAACCAAATATTTCGAAGTGCAATTCCTATTCCAACTGAGAAAAAAGCCAAAATTACTAGAAAAGCTAAAAGCAACATGGGATAATTTATTTTATTCATGATTTCACCTCAAATTTAAATACATCAAACAGTATATATCATTCCCTTTATTTATTCAAAACGTTCATCTTGCATGCGAACACATGTTCTAACTAGCGAGGTAGACAAAGATTTAGTATTATAGGTAAAGAGCTTAATTGCTGTACATATTAATAACAACGGGGGATACAAATGGATTCGAACAATAGTGCAATTTTTGAATTTATCTTATCGCAATATGGCACGGATCATATATTTACAATACTATATGTGCTGAACCTCATTTTTGGTTCAATCGCATTTAAATTGGGCTTTGCAAGGCAGTTACCATTATTGAAAACCATTTTTGTATATATTATGCTTGCAGTTGGAACGTATATATTAACGATTTTTAGTATTTTTGGACTGCCAATAACGGAAAGTTTAATTATTATATCGATTGTACTAGGGATATACCGGTTGCGATTACATCAAGAAAGAAAAAGAAAACAAGACGTGTAATAAAAATACCCACTCGAAGTTGAGTGGGTATTTTTCATATTAGATCTTCCTTTTGTTTTTGCTTTCTGTACAACCGAAAATTTCCAGAGGCATGTCTTTCTTTAGTCTTTTCATCAATTCGTTTATAGCATGGTTGACATAAATACATATGAATTCGACGATTCCTCAATCGTTTAGCTTGAAGAGATTGGTCATCGATAGATTCTATGTGATCACAGATTACACATTTAACTTGCATAGTTTCACCTCAAATTAGGCTCTTTAATATAATTATAACATAGGAAACAATTGGATTGAAGATGCA
The DNA here is from genome assembly GCF_057836705.1 of Virgibacillus carmonensis. Lineage (NCBI taxonomy): Bacteria > Bacillati > Bacillota > Bacilli > Caryophanales > Bacillaceae > Virgibacillus > Virgibacillus carmonensis. Next base: position 59,918 of record NZ_JBYQFJ010000003.1, read on the forward strand.
ATTATTGTATGTTTTAGAAAAAAATAAGTGGGGAACATATAAATAAATAACGAAGCGAAAGGGCGATTAGATGAAAAAAAGATATTTACTTTCGGGTGTAGGTGCTGTTGGAGCAAGTGTTGCAGGATTTGTTTTAAAGGATAAAGAAAAACGCGACAAGATAAAAACAACAGTGAAAAATACTACATCAAAAATTAAAGATATGAATAAAGAAACAACATTAGATGATGCTGGTATTCCAGACCAGGTTGAAAATAACGACCGTTCACAGCTTGAAAATTCTAAAATGGTCTCAGAAGGGTCTCAATTCGGTGTCAATTACTACAATGAAGTCAAGGAAGAGAAAAACAAAACAACTACAAGTTAAAAAAGTTTCCTGATTATTTTACGATAATCAGGAAACTTTTTTTCTTACTAATAACTAATTTATTCGTTATTTTGATGATTTGATTGATCTTCCTCGATATCATCTAGTTTCTTCTCATCTTTTTTTGGTAAAACCTTTTTGTTTTGATCTGGTTCTTTTGGTTGGTTTTCATTAATAGGAAAATCTGGCATGTATCTACCAACAATTGCAGATAATTCATCTACTACACCGTGTGTTGGATAACCTTGTTGCATTTTATTTCTCATCTGCCGTAATCTTTCTGTAATATCACCATCAGCAACAACAACAGCTGTTTTTCCATATGGATCATGTTGCAGGGCTTCTAATACGGTGAATTTGATGGTTCCTACCCTAGAACGATCTAAGTCCTTATCCACATCAATACCAACAACTGCATAAGGTCCAGCAACAACTGCTGAAGCATCATTAACATTACCAACATCAGCAGCAAGGGAAGCCAAGTGATCAGCAATTTCTTTATTACTTAATGATTGTTTTTTGGTGGGGTCTGAATCCTCTACTTGGATAAAACGATCATTCGTTTTTTCGTCAGACATGGATATATCTTCATTATCAGATTGACATCCACTAATAATAAAACAAGTGATTACAATACATATTCCTGAACGAATGCCTAGTTTCATTTGTCGTGCCTCCTTTTCTTTTGATTAAAAAGAAATGTACTATGTTTATATTTTGTTTTTGGTTGATAAATTATACAAAAAAGCTGTTGCTTGATTAGCAACAGCTTTATGGAAGCATTACACTATTTAGTTAATCACAATTTTTTTAATGGACTTTATTGGATTGTCCTTGTTTGAACCATCTTTATGGTAGAGGTGAACTGGCCCATCATCTTTTATAGGCTTTCCATCAACCGCAAATAACAAATAGGAATTGTTTAATTCTTCTAATGATATGGTAACATCTTTACCAACCTCTACAATTAATGTAGCAGTTTTTGCATCGTTCTTTGCTTCTGCATGCTCTACAAACGTTGCTATTGGCATGACATATGTACCTTCTAAAATCTTTTTACCTTCAAGTTTAGAAATACTTTTATTTATTGGAGGATTTATGTTTTGTTGATATACTGCTCGGTTCCAGCGTTTAGATGCATTTTCTAATTCATTATCCTCCTCAGGTTCATCTGAAACATTATCAAATGCTTTTTCAAATTCTATTTTGCGGTCATCAAAAATCCAGACGGTAGGATCTAATGTAATGGAGTAAGTAATATTACCTGTAATTGGTACAATCATATATATATTTCCACCTTTCAACTCGTGTATAAAAAATAATAGCTTAAATTAATTTTTCACGGTATTCATTTTATCATAAACACTTTAAATATGCTTATGTATATGCTAAATGAAATGGATAGTTTTATTAATTTTATTTGCAATTTATCGTTTTGAACGATAATATAAACTATAAGATAGTCTTTTAATTGGAGGGATTCAATTGATTCCTGAAGTGACCGTAAATCATCGTGAAAAAGCGCATGCCCTGCTTAAGGCAGACGCTGATAAAATTTTAAAGCTTATCGAGGTACAAATCGATAATTTAACTATGCCACAATGTCCTTTATATGAAGAGGTGCTAGATACTCAGATGTTTGGTCTTTCAAGAGAGATTGATTTTGCAGTGCGCTTGGATTTAATCAGTGAAGATGAAGGGAAATCACTTCTTGAAAATCTAGAGAGGCAGCTAAATATATTGCATGAAGCAGCACAGAACTCAGTTTAACAAAATATTGTTACGTTGTTTTGTGTATGTATCTGATAGCTTAGCAAAACTTTGCCGACATAAATTGGGCAAGGTTTTTTTAATATAAATTTAATATAAAATTGAGGGAAATTACATGATACAATTAGAAAGTATGGGGAAGCAATTCGACAAAAAAAGATTTCAGAAAAATAAATTACATTATTAAATTTAATGTGTTATACTACTGGAAATCTCTATTTCGTCATTGCTTAATTACATAAAATAGGGAGAAGTACGATGATACAAAAATTAAAAGAATACGATTTTACACTTATTATTACGCCCATACTTTTATCGGGTTTTGGTATTGTTATGATCTACAGTGCCAGTATGGTAATAGCTGTTATGGATGGATTTGAAAGTACGCACTACTTTTTTAAGCAAATACAATGGTTTGTTCTTAGTATGATCGGTTTTATTATTTGTAGTGTATTTCCATATCGATACTACCAAAAATTGATGAAGATAATTATTTTAGTTGTTCTGTTGTTATTAATTGGTGTATTAATCATTGGTAAGGAAGTAAACAATGCCAAGTCCTGGTTCGATTTTGGACCTGTCAGTTTGCAACCTGCAGAATTTGCAAAGATTGGATTGATTATGTATTTGGCAAGTATTTATTCAAAAAAACAATCATACATAAATGATTTTAAAACAGGTGTAGTACCACCATTAATTATGACAGGAATTATCTTGGGTTTAATTTTTTTGCAGCCTGATATTGGTACAGCTGCAATCATTTTCTTAATTGCGTGTTCCGTAATTTTTAGTTCTGGTATTAAATTTCGACATTTGTCTATTCTTATTTTACTCGGGTTAATTATAATTGCTTTGGCAATACCTCAAATGGTAACAGATGAACGACTTGCCAGGTTTACTGGCGCATATCAACCTTTTGAAACCCCAAATACTGATGGGTATCATTTAATACAGTCGTATTTAGCAATTGGAGTAGGTGGAATTACAGGGGAAGGCTTAGGACAAAGTGTACAAAAACTTGGTTATTTGCTTGAACCCCATACTGATTTTATTATGGCGGTTATCGCTGAAGAGCTTGGATTTATTGGTGTAATTATCGTGATAGGTATGTTAGCAATAATTGTGTTACGGGGGATTTTTATCGCACGGAAATGTGAGGATAGTTTCGGAGCGTTACTGGCAATTGGAATTTCATCGATGGTAGGTGTACAAGCATTTATTAATCTTGGTGCGATTAGTGGACTCTTACCAATCACTGGTGTCCCATTACCATTCATCAGTTATGGAGGATCATCGCTTTTGGTGATGATGTCTTCCATGGGTATATTAAATAACATTGCAAAATCAGTTAAGGAAAAGGATCAAGAACCAGTTAAGGTTAATCAAGATACTAATAGAGATCAGACATTCAATAGAGGAGGAAGTTCATGGTCAAGTTAAAACCAATACAAAAAGTTTTAGTAGCAAATAGAGGCGAAATTGCAATTCGAGTTTTTCGGGCCTGTACGGAATTAGATATACGAACTGTTGCCATATATTCAAAAGAAGATTCAGGTTCTTTCCATCGTTATAAGGCAGATGAAGCATATATAATTGGTGAAGAAAAAAAACCAATTGAAGCATATTTAGATATTGAAGGAATAATTGAAGTTGCAAAAAATGTTGGGGTGGATGCCATACATCCCGGATATGGGTTTTTATCAGAAAACATTCATTTCGCTAAACGCTGTGAGGAAGAAGGATTAGTCTTTATTGGCCCAACCAGTGAACATTTAAACATGTTTGGAGATAAGGTTAAGGCTAGATCACAAGCCATAAATGCAGGGTTACCAGTTATCCCTGGTACTGATGGTCCTGTATCAACGCTTGACGAGGTGAAAGCTTTTGGTGAAAAAGCTGGTTATCCAATCATAATTAAGGCGTCTCTTGGCGGTGGTGGTCGAGGAATGCGCATTGTTCGTAGTGAAAGCGGTCTTTCAGAAGCGTATGACCGAGCAAAATCAGAGGCAAAAGCAGCATTCGGAAATGATGAGGTATACGTAGAGAAGTTAATTGAAAACCCGAAACATATTGAAGTTCAAATTATTGGTGATAGTAATGGAAACATTGTTCACTTATTTGAACGGGATTGTTCCGTTCAAAGGCGTCACCAAAAAGTAGTAGAGGTTGCTCCAAGTGTATCGCTACCGGATGCATTACGTTTAGAAATATGTGATGCGGCAGTTAAATTAATGAAGAACATCCATTACGTAAATGCGGGAACTGTTGAATTTTTGGTTACGGACAATGAATTTTACTTTATTGAAGTGAATCCACGAGTGCAAGTTGAACATACAATCACAGAGCTAATAACAGGTATTGATATTGTTCAGACACAAATTAAAGTTGCAGAGGGCATGGATATTCACGATCAATCCATTGGAATTCCTGCTCAAACAGATATAAAAACAAATGGATATGCTATTCAATCACGGGTAACAACAGAAGATCCATTAAATAACTTTATGCCAGATACTGGAAAAATCATGGCCTACAGAACTGGTGGGGGATTTGGTGTTCGTTTAGACGCTGGTAATGGATTTCAAGGTGCAGAGATTTCTCCACATTATGATTCTTTGTTAGTAAAGGTATCTACTTGGGCATTAACTTTTGATCAAGCAGCTAACAAAATGGTTCGTAATTTAAAAGAGTTCCGAATTCGTGGTATTAAAACCAATATTCCATTTTTAGAAAATGTGATCCGCCACGCTAATTTTATTTCTGGCGAATATAGTACAACGTTTATCGATCATACTCCAGAATTATTTGTTTTTCCAAAACGAAAAGACCGTGGAACTAAAATGCTTTCATATATTGGTCATACCACTGTTAATGGGTTTGAAGGTCTAAGTAAAAAGAAAAAACCATCATTTATAACACCACCAATACCAAAGGTGGATCGATTACAAGATATACCACATGGTACAAAGCAAATCTTGGATGAAAAAGGGCCTGAAGGACTTGCTTCATGGCTTCTTGATCAGAGAGAAGTTTTATTTACAGATACTACATTCCGGGATGCGCATCAATCATTACTTGCGACACGTGTTCGTACCAAGGATATACTGCAAATAGCAGAGCCTACTGCACGCTTGTTACCAGAGTTATTTTCTGTTGAAATGTGGGGAGGAGCGACGTTTGATGTTGCTTATCGATTTTTAAAAGAAGACCCATGGGAACGGTTATTGAAATTACGGGAAAAAATGCCAAATGTGTTGTTCCAAATGCTTCTTAGGTCCAGTAATGCAGTTGGATATAAAAACTATCCAGATAATGTGATTAAAGAGTTTGTTGAAAAAAGTGCATCAGCGGGAATAGATGTTTTCAGAATCTTTGATAGTCTGAACTGGGTGGAAGGTATGAAGTTAGCTATACAATCCGTTCGCGAAACAAATAAAATTGCTGAAGCTTCCATGTGTTATACGGGGGATATTCTAGATAAAGGCCGCACGAAATATGATCTTGACTACTATAAAAATTTAGCAAAAGAATTGGAACAGGCAGGTGCACATATTCTTGGAATTAAAGATATGGCTGGTTTATTAAAACCTGAAGCAGCGTATCAATTAATCTCCACGTTAAAGGAATCACTTACAATTCCTATCCATTTGCATACACATGATACAAGTGGAAATGGTAATTATATGTACGCACGAGCGATCGAAGCAGGGGTTGATGTTGTCGATGTAGCTAACGGACCAATGGCGGGACTTACTTCGCAACCAGGTGCACAAACACTTTATCATGCCTTAGAGGGGAACAAAAGGCAGCCTAAAATCAATGTAGGTTCGTATGAAAAACTATCCTACTACTGGGAAGAAATTCGTGGGTATTATCAGGACTTCGAAAGTGGTATGAAATCTCCGCACACGGAAATATATAACCATGAAATGCCAGGTGGACAATATAGTAACTTGAAGCAACAGGCAAAAGCTGTTGGGCTCGAAGAACGTTGGAATGAAGTTAAAACAATGTTTCATAATGTAAACTTAATGTTTGGTGACATAATCAAGGTTACACCTTCCTCAAAGGTTGTTGGAGATATGACTTTATTTATGGTCCAAAATAATTTATCTGAAGATGATATTTATGAACGCGGAGAATCGATTGACTTTCCTGACTCTGTTATTGAATTTGCGCAAGGTTATATAGGACAGCCATACCAAGGGTTTCCTAAGGAACTTCAACGAATTATACTTAAAGGAAAAAAAGCTATAAAAGTTCGCCCTGGTGAACTTTTAGAACCGGTCGATTTTGTATCATTAAAAGAATCATTATTTAAAACATTAGATCGACAAGTAACAAGTTTCGATATGATATCTTACGCGCTATATCCAAAGGTATTCATGGATTATCATCGTTTTTATGAAAAATACGGGGATATGTCCGTACTTGATACACCAACATTTTTATACGGAATGAAATTAGGCGAACAAATAGAGGTAGAGATTGAACAGGGGAAAACACTTATTGTAAAATTACTTTCCGTATCAGAGCCTCACGCTGATGGAACCCGTGTTATCTATTTCGAGCTTAATGGACAGTCGCGTGAAGTAGTTGTTAAGGATGAGAATGTAAAGTCACAACTTGTTACGAAACAGCAGGCAGACAAAGGGAATGCAAAACACATAGGCGCTACCATGCCTGGTACAGTGCTCAACATAATCAGTGGAAAAGGCGATAAAGTGAAAAAAGGTGATTACCTTCTCATTACTGAAGCAATGAAAATGGAAACAACTGTCCAAGCTCCATTTGATGGCGTAATCAAAGCAATTCACGTTAGTAATGGGGAAGCTATAAAAGTGGATGACTTATTAATAGAATTTGAATAGATCTCAAAAAAAGTAGTAGAAATCATTGATTTCTACTACTTTTTTGTGTTATTTATTTTTTCGTATTTTGCACTTCTGTTTGATAGTAAAATGAAATAGCTTAACATGGCGAAGTAACAAGAAATAACAAAGGCATGCATAAGTGCAATTCCCAGATTCAACAGTGTGAAAATAATCATTGCCCCAAAAAATACCTGTAGGGTAATAAGTCCCGCAGTTACAGTCCAACCCCATACCATAATTTTATTGTGGGGGTAATTTTTCACCATTTTTATAAATAGAACTATGGTCCAGATAAATAACAAACCAGCAGCTAGTCTATGCCCCATGTGCACCCATTGGTCAAACCGGAAAGAGGAAATCTGAAGTGGTGCACCATTTGTGCAAAACGGCCAATCCCCACACACGAGACTCGCCTCTACGTGTCTGACCAGTGCGCCAGTATAGACTACAATTAGTGTATAGATCGTAATAGCGTATATTTCAATGCGATGTTTCTTTTTAATAAGAAGTGAACTGGCGTCAAACTTTTTATCAATTTCAAACACAAGTAATGTTAACAGGAACACGGAAGCAAAAGAGATTAATGAGATTCCAAAGTGCGCAGCCAAAACAAATTCGGATTGCCCCCATTTAACGGCAGCTGCGCCAATTAACGCTTGCACTAACAAGAAAAAGATAGACATGAAAGATAAAAATTTCACTTCACGAATATGGCCTATTTTTCTCCATGATAATACAGATAATGCAAGAACAATAAAACCAACACCACCAGTTACAAGACGATGGCTAAGCTCAATTAGAAGTTCGGGTGTAATATTTGTCGGAAGAAATTGCCCCTCACATAATGGCCAACTGGAACCACACCCAGCGCCAGATTCCGTTTTGGTTACAAGTGCACCACCAATTAATACAAAAAACATGCCTATCGTGGCAAGTACAGATAGCCATTTTAACAATTTGATCATATAAATGCCTCACTTTTTCTTCTTTATATATCCTATATAATAATACTTCTTGAATGAACAAAGCAATTAAAATCGACGTAAAAAGCCATTCTTCCACATAATTGTCATATTATCACGTTTTATAGTTGTTTTCATTTTAAAAAAATAAAAAACGCTTGCATTGTTAACGGTTGTTTGCTAGAAATAGTGTAGGGGATATTTTGTTAAGTAAACCATTATAAAGCCCAGTTTAATGGGGATACTTTAAGGTGTAGTGTACTATGTAAAAAGGCGATATACCTTTCATTTTATTTTTAGCCAGACTTCACATTTTTGTCACATATACATTGTCTAAAAATGAAATATACTTATATAGTAAATAGATTGTAATACAAATTCGTGATACAATTAAGGTAATACATAGGATACTTTTGGAGATAGTAAGTAGTAACGCTATCATTCCATCATATGTTCTATATAATTTTGTGCCTTTATGTTGGGAAGTTGAAGGGGGGATATATGGAATGGATAAAGTGGAGACTACTTCTTCACGGATGATAGGAAAAGTTGCTATATCAGAAAACGAAAATATGACATTGTTTGCAGATTTAAAAGCCCTCATTAAAGTAGGTATTGTGAATTCTAACCTTATAACTGCGTTTACTGGTTTTTGGTTAGCACTTTATTTCACCAATGCTACTTTTGTTCAAAATTGGGATGTTTTTTTGTTGACAATGACCGGTACTGCTTTAGTTATTGCTGGTGGTTGTATACTTAATAATTGGTATGATCGCGATATTGATCCTGTTATGTCTCGTACGAAGACGAGACCTACCGTAACGGGGACTATCGCTTTAAATCATGTCTTGATGCTTGGTATTTCTACAACCGGGATAGGTATAATCCTTTTGTTACTAACTACAGTGCAAGCAGCTGTTTTTGGTTTCTTTGGCTGGTTTACTTATGTTGTTTTATACACGATGTGGTCAAAACGCAGATATACACTAAATACAGTAATTGGTAGTTTTTCTGGTGCAATGCCACCATTAATTGGGTGGGCAGCAATTGATCCAAATCTTCATATTGCGGCGATTATATTATTTTTAATCATGTTTATTTGGCAGACACCACATTTTCTTGCTTTAGCAATGAAAAAATGCGATGAATACAAAGCTGCCGGTATCCCCATGCTTCCGGTTGTACATGGTTTTGAATTTACAAAACGTCAAATGGTCATTTACACAGCATGTCTATTACCATTGCCATTTTATTTAGCACAACTTGGTACAGCATTCATCGTGATTGCAACGCTTTTAAATGTTGGCTGGTTGGCACTTGGTATTAGCGGTTTTTTTATGAAAAGTGACCTGAAATGGGCTAATATGATGTTTATTTATTCGTTGAACTATTTAACTATTTTATTTTTAATGATGGTTGTTGTAACATTTGATTTCCCCTTTAGTTAAGTAATGAATTTCGTAATTGTCCTTAATCACAAAATTATATAAGGAAGAAACAAAGAGAAAGAGAGGTATGATTAAATGAAAGGTTGGTTAGGAAAATTTAGAGCTTTAACACTATTTGGCTCATTAGTGCTTATTCTTTCAGGATGTGGTCAAGAAAATCTAAGTGCATTAATACCTAAAGGATATGGAGCAGAAAAATCATTAGATTTAATTATCCTGACTGCAGTTGTTATGCTGTTTGTTCTAATAATTGTAATGCTTGTCTACGTTACAGTTTTAGTGCGTTTCCGCAAAAAGAAAGGGGAAAAAGATTTTATCCCTAAGCAAGTTGAAGGAAACAAAACACTTGAAACGATTTGGACAGTTATTCCAATTGTTTTATTAATTATTATTGCTGTTCCTACAGTAACTGCTACATTCGATTTGGCAGATGAATCAGCAGCAAGTAAGAGCCTTAATGTCGAAGTTACTGGTAATCAGTACTGGTGGCATTTTAATTACGAAGGCCAAGAAATTCAAACCAGTCAAGATTTATATATCCCTACTGGTGAAAGAGTGTATCTTAACATGAAATCGTCTGATGTTATCCACTCATTCTGGGTACCAGCTATATCCGGAAAAATGGATGTAATTCCTGAAAATGAAAATACGATGTTTATTGAAGCGTATGAAGAAGGTGTTTACTATGGTAAATGTGCCGAATTATGCGGCCCTTCCCATGCATTAATGGATTTTAAAATCATTGCAGTAAGCCCAGAAGAATTCGATCAATGGGTGGAAGATATGCAAAATGTTGATCCCGAAGCAGTAGCAGAGGGGGAAACTGCGCAACAAGGTCAAGCATTGTTCCAGGAAAGCAACTGCATGGGTTGTCATGCTATTGGTTCTTCACCAGTTCAAGTAGGGCCTAACTTAACTAATTTCGGTCAACGCACCCGTGTTGCTGGAATATTAGATCATAACAAAGAAAATCTTATTAGCTGGATTATGGATCCTGAATCCATTAAGCCTGGTAATAAAATGACAGGGAAATATCCTGAGTTATCTAAAGAAGAAGCAGGTAAAATTGCGGAGTATTTAATGCAATTAAAGCCGTCTAGTATAACACCTGAAGACGCTGGGAAATAGAGAAAAATTATTTTAATAATGTAAAAGATGTATGAGGGAGGTTAAAGTAGTGAGTAATGCAGCTACTCATAAACAAGGCTTCGGAGCTGTACTTTGGGATTATTTAACAACTGTTGATCATAAAAAAATTGCGCATTTATACTTGTTCGGCGGTGGTTTTTTCTTCCTAGTCGGTGGATTAGAAGCTATGTTAATTCGTATTCAATTAATGAAACCAGATAGTGAGTTTTTAAGTAATGGTCTGTATAACGAAGTATTGACAATGCATGGAACAACTATGATTTTCTTGGCGGCCATGCCGTTAATATTTGCTCTAATGAACGCAATAATTCCCTTGCAAATCGGTGCACGCGATGTGGCATTTCCGTTCATTAATTCATTAGGATTTTGGTTATTTTTATTTGGTGGACTTATTTTAAACTGTAGTTGGTTTTTAGGTGGGGCACCAGATGCAGGATGGACTTCCTATGCACCGCTTTCAACTACATCACCTGGTCATGGTGTCGACTTTTATGTAATCGGGCTCCAGATTGCCGGGGCCGGGACATTAATCGGTGGTATTAACTTTTTGGTAACCATCGTTAACATGCGTGCACCTGGTATGACATATATGAGAATGCCATTATTCACATGGGCATCATTCATTACAAGTGTACTTATTTTATTTGCGTTTCCAGCATTAACTGTTGGACTTTTCTTACTTATGTTTGACCGTATGTTTGATGCAGCGTTTTTTGATGTATCACTAGGTGGTAATGCGGTAATTTGGGAGCATATATTCTGGATTTTCGGTCACCCTGAGGTGTATATATTGATACTACCGCTATTCGGATTATTTAGTGATCTCTTTTCAACCTTTTCAAAAAAACGGTTATTCGGATATACAGCGATGGTATTCGCAACGATGCTAATTGCATTTTTAGGATTCATGGTATGGGCTCATCATATGTTTACGGTAGGCCTAGGCCCAGTAGCGAACTCTATATTTGCAATTGCAACAATGGCTATAGCAGTACCGACAGGAATCAAGATTTTCAACTGGCTTGCGACAATGTGGGGCGGTCAGATTACAATTAACTCTGCTATGCTTTGGGCGCTTGGATTTATTCCTACATTTACATTAGGCGGTATGACCGGTGTAATGGTAGCCTCAGTAGTAGCCGACTATCAATATCATGATTCATATTTCGTAGTAGCTCACTTCCATTACGTAATTGTAGGTGGAACAATCTTTGGTATCTTTGCCGGTCTTCATTACTGGTGGCCAAAAATGTTCGGTAAAATTTTACACGAAGGAATGGGTAAACTAACTTTCTGGACATTCTTGATTGGATTCCATTTAACGTTCTTTATCCAACATTTCCTTGGATTAATGGGTATGCCACGTAGATATTCAACATTTCTACCAAACCAAGGATTGGATCTTGGAAACTTGATTAGTACAATTGGAGCATTTTTCATGGCATTTGGTGTAATTGTCTTTGTTATCAACGTCTTTTACACAGCAGCAAAAGGTGAAAAAGCACCTGATGACCCGTGGGATGGACGTACACTAGAATGGGCGACAGCATCACCTCCTGCACATTATAATTTTAAGCAGGTACCGCTTGTTCGTGGTCTTGATCCATTATGGATCGAAAAAACAGAAGGTAAAGGTAAAATGACACCTTCAGAACCACTTGGTGAAATTCATATGCCGAATTCATCCTTTTTACCATTTATGATGTCATTCGGACTATTTGTAGCAGGTTTTGGAGTTATATACCAAGTAGATAACAAAGCTTGGTTAGCGGTATTGGTTATTGGAATGGGTATCACATTCGGATCTATGTTAATACGTTCATTAAAAGACGATTTAGGGTATCATATTACCAAAGAAGAACTTGAAAGGGAGGCTGACTGATATGAGTCATGATCATTCCTTAAATCCAGAAACAATGCCAAATGAACCAGAAAAAGCCACCCTTGAAGGGAAGAACAAGTTTATTGGTTTTTGGTTCTTTCTAGGTGGTGAAACTGTTCTTTTTGCATGCTTGTTTGGTACTTATCTTGCATTACGTAACTCAACAGCTGGTGGTCCATCAGCAAATGAATTATTTGGTCTAGAACTCGTTTTCATTATGACGATTCTTTTGTTAACCAGTTCGTTGACAAGTGTATATGCTATTTACCATATGAAGAATAATGATTTTGGCAAAATGAGATTATGGTTCATCATTACCATATTACTTGGTTTTGCATTCCTTGGCTGTGAAATTTATGAGTTTACACATTACATTCATGAATACGGATTTACGTTTACCTCTTCCGCATTTGGATCTGCCTTCTACACGTTAGTTGGTTTTCACGGGGGACACGTACTTTTCGGTTTATGCTGGATGATTGCATTGCTTATACGTAATGGAAAACGAGGCTTAAACTTATACAACGCACCAAAGTTCTATGTTGTAAGTCTTTACTGGCACTTTATTGACGTAGTGTGGGTATTCATCTTTACTGTAGTATATCTAATGGGAAAGGTGGTATAATAAATGACTGAAAACACCGGTTCCAAAAATGTAGATACATTTCAAAAAAGAAAAAATAAAGAAGAAATGAAAAGCCAATTGATTACGTTTGCCCTGATGATTGGGTTCACACTTGTAGCATTTGCAATTGTAGTAGGGGAGTTAATGCCAAAAATGTTTGTTATTCCGGTTATACTTCTGCTAGCTATTGTACAAGTTGCTTTTCAGCTTTATTATTTCATGCACATGAAAAACGCTGGTCATGAAATGCCGGCTCTTATGATGTATAGTGGTTTTTTTGCAGCAAGTTTAACTATTGCTGCACTAAGTTTACTAATTTGGTGGTAAAAATAAAGGTAACAGGCTAGAGATTCTAGCCTGTTATTTTTTAATAACAAGGAAATTAGAAATTTTGGCGTTTATCTGTCTAGCTCCTGCGCCTAGCCCTCAAGCTTTTAAGTCAAATCTTTTTGTCATAAAAGCCATCGCTAAGGAAAGCTTCTACAATAATCACCGCAGGAACAATCTGCATTGTAATTGTTTCGAAGGCGCCTGCATTTTTCTTAATAAATTTGTCACATTCAATTAATGTGAATGTTGATAGTTTGCGTTATACTAATGATATAAGTTGTTATTATGGAGTGAAAAATTATGTGGTTAGAATTACAAATCTTTGGATTCAGAGCACTTTGGAGTCCTTATTATATGATTTTTGTATTAGGGCTAGCCCTGACCTACTATTTACTTACAGGGCGTTATCGTCATAAATTTGGTGGGGACGCGAAGCCTACAGGAAAGCAACAGTTCTTTTTTTACTTAGCAATGGTGTTACTATACTTAGTAAAGGGATCACCGATAGACTTATTAACACATATTATGCTGACAGCCCATATGATCCAAATGGCTATTTATTATTTAATAATTCCCATATTAGTCATTAAGGGTATACCAGTTTGGGTATGGAGAAGATTTCTTAAACTTCCAATCATAAAACCAGTTGTAAAGATAGTAACGAAACCATTAATTTCGTTATTATTGTTTAATACGTTATTTTCGCTCTACCATATTCCAGAAGTATTTGATTTTGCAAAATCTTCTCCGATTGTCCATGCCGTTGTATCAACGGTTATATTGATATCTGCTTTCATTGTGTGGTGGCCAATGGTAACACCGGTAAAAGAGTACGATACTATTCCACCAATATTAAAAATTGCTTATATTTTTGCGAATGGGGTTTTAATTACTCCCGCCTGTGTGTTAATTATATTTGCTGATGCACCGCTTTTCGCAACATATAGTGAAGGTGGGGCATGGATACAAGCATTAAGTCTATGTGTTCCTACGGATGTGTTACGTGGTTTGTCAGGTGCGCTTACAGGTCCTGAAATGTTTTCACCAATGAGCACATTGGAGGATCAACAGCTTGGTGGCATAATCATGAAGTTAATGCAGGAAGTAACGTATGGATTTATTTTGGCTAAGATATTCTTTTCCTGGTTTAATCGAGAAAGTTTGAAGATTGATCCAATACCTGATCCCTCATCAGCAAATTAAGAATTGATCCTTCGCATGCATACTATTTGTGCGAAGGAAAGTCATTACATAAGCAAGAAATGGAGAAAGGATTTTACACTATGCCATTATTACCTACTATAAGTACCTTTTTTATTCTTTTAAGTGCGATTCTCGTGGCATTTGGATGGCGGTTTATTATTAAAGGTAGACCGAAAACACACAAAAAAACAATGATAGCAGCTGCAATAAGTGCTTTACTTTTCTTCATTATTTATGTTTCAAGAACAGCATTCATAGGAAATACAAGCTTTGGTGGCCCAGAAGATATCGAAATTTATTATACAATATTTTTGATTTTTCATATTATGTTAGCTACTACAGGTGCTATTTTTGGCGTAGTAACGATAACATTGGCACTGAAAAGGAAAATACGTGTTCATCGTAAGATTGGACCAGTAACAAGTATTATTTGGTTCTTTAGCGCTGTTACAGGTGTAATGGTATACCTGCTCTTATATGTTATCTATGAAGGCGGAGAAACAACGAGCATGTTGAAGGCAATACTAGGTGGATAAAGTAAAAAATGAGAGCGTTTAATAAACGCTCTCATTTTTTTCTATCTAATTTGTGCTATTTTTGCCTAGCAGAAGCACTCGGAATTCTAGTCTATATTTTTATATTCCACTTTATAATTCCTGCTTCTTTTGCTGAATTAAATGCAATGACAAACAATGGTCCCAGAATGAATCCAAGAATTCCTAGAATCTGTAGGCCAAGAAACATGGCAATCAATGTAGCTAGGGGAGATAGCCCAATATGGCGCCCCATCACTTTTGGTTCGACAGTTCTTCTAATCGCAAGTAAGATAATTGCTAAAATTGCTAGCTTTACCCCCATTGAAATGTCTCCAGATAAAAACATAAAGAGTGACCATGGTCCGAGTATAATGATTGATCCAATTATTGGTATAAAGTCAATCACCCAAATAACAAGTGACATAATGATCGCAACTTCAGGAGCGATGATAAATAAACCTATTAACGAAGAAAGAAATATCACCACACTAACAAGAAATTGTGCTTTTAGAAATCCTAAAGTGACATTAGCTAACCGTTTGTTCATATAAGCAACCTTCTGAGCTGTTTCCTTGGTTAGTAAATTGTAAAAGTTTGCTTTTAAAATTGGTAATTCAAGCATAAACAAAAATAAAGCAATTAAGTATACAAGAAAACTAATTAAGTATTGAGGTACTTTTGCAAAGATTTCAGCTATGTTATCAATTGTAATTTTTTCTTTTGCGGTATCACTTAATGAGGTTAGATTATCTTCCAGGCTTTTCGATATCTGAGATACAAATTCAGGTGGCAAATTTTTGGAATAAGTCTGAAAATCATCTTCCCAATCCGCATACATGGCATTTAACTGATTAAAATGTTCAGGCACATCTTCTACAAAGTTGACAACCTGTGTAGCAGCTTTTGTTACAATAAACGTCCCAGCAATCCCAATCAATACTAAAAATAACAGGAAAACAATAATAACAGCTGTTTTACGCGTTAGTCTTAAATGCGTTTGAGTTAGACGTATCACACGATTTAACGCTAATGCTGTGACGAATGCAATGATAAGAGGTACCGATATAGGCAAAATAAAATATAAAGCCAATATCAGCAGTATTGCTGTAAATATAAGTGACCATTGGCGTTTAGTTATAGAACGAAACAATGTAGTTTGATGTCCCCTTTCAATAAACATTATAGTATTGAATATAGCATGTAGATAGTTATTTGAACAGAACAAAGAGTTTAAAACGTTAGAAAATAGCAGTTTTAGAGCATGTTCAACAGTCACCAAGTGATAAATGGCAAATCTCTTCGTTACTCGGTCTTCCGGTCCTTAAAACTCTCGTGCCTCGACCTTCTAATTTCTAATTCGGCAACTTTTTGAACACGCCGTTTTAACTAAAAGCAACTGCTCAGAATTATTCTGAGCAGTTGTAAGTATTATTGTTTATAATTTTTAAGGTCTATTTTTAGTTTTTCAACTATTCCTGTAGCTCTTTCTACCAAGCTTTGTGGAAAGTTTTCATTTTCCCCATATTCGACACCATGTGGATAATAGTGTTTGCCTAATAAAGGGGGCAATAACTTTATTACTGCATTTCCACGATCAACATCACCTTCAACAGCATAGCCTGGAATACGAATATAATATGTAATATTTTTTTCTTTTGAACCAATTTTATAGTCATAGGTAACCCGGTCATAATCCCATTGTCCTGCTCGAATAAATGCATGTTCACCCATAAAATGATCAAGTGGTTTTAAATCTAAAATTGAATCTTCAATACCATTAACTTCTAATTTCATATTTTTACACCTCACATAATTATCCTAACTAACACTATAATAGTACGAAACGTGAGAAGTTGCAATCGAAAAGAGAATTTGATTCGGATATAGAGTACTTACACTCAGGTTAAGTAAACAATGTATGAGATGACATGTTAGTGTCGATAGTTGTTAGAAGATGATAAACTAGTAAAGAATAGAATTTATTGCATGGTTTCAAAGACTTGCACATATAATTACGATACATTATTATTCATATAAAATCCGGGTGAAGGAGAAGCAAATATGCGACTAATTCGATCTATAATTATCCTCTCGTTACTACTTTTTGGTGGTTACTACCTATTAGATATAAATAATGTAACACCAAAGGAAGCTGTATTAGATATCGGTGAGCAATTAAAAGACAAAACTAGCTTACTCCAAACAAAGATAGTACCAGATAGAGAAAAATCAACTATTCAATTGGACGGTGAACTCTTTCAATGGATAGGTAAAAATACTGAACAGCTAACGGAAAGTCTGGGTGAACCAATTCGTAAAGATCCAAGTGCATATGGTTATGAATGGTGGGTATACACAGATCAAACTAGGCAGTATATCCAGTTTGGAGTTTTAGATGATAAAATAACGACTGTTTATGCAACTGGTAAGGATCTGCCGACTGAACCAATACATGTAGGACAAACTTATCAAGATGTTAACAAGCAATTTACATTTAAGAACGAGGTGACTATGTCTGAAGGTATTTCCTCTTATACATTTAAATTAAATGAGAAGGAAATGGAAATGCGTCCCTTAATAAAACTAACGGACAATGTATTTTTACAATGTTATTTTGATACATTCACATCGAAACTATCTGCTATTCGGGTATTAACTGGTGATGTATTATTAAAACACCGTCCTTATGCAATAGAATATCGAGGCAAATTACCAGAAGACCCTAATTTATCTGATGAACAATGGACCAAAATAGAAAGTGGGATGGAACAACAAATACTGTCTATATCGAATGTTATCCGCAATCAACATGGTAAGTCCAAATTAGAGTGGGGTGATTCAGTAAGTAACGTTGCCTTTCTTCATAGTAAGGATATGGCTGTGAATAATTATTTTTCTCATTATAGTTTAAATGGTGATGGTCTTAAAGAACGTTTAGCAGCCAAGGAAGTGAATTATCAGGCTGCAGGTGAAAATATAGCTGCTCAATATCCAGATGCGCCAGCAGCGATGCAAGGATGGTTAAATAGTAAAGGACATCGCGAGGCTTTGTTAGAAGAAGATTATACGCATTTAGGTGTGGGTGTATATCATTTTTATTACACGCAAAATTTCTTGCAAAAACCTATGTAGTTTGAAAAAACCTGAAAGGATTTATTAAATCCTTTCAGGTTTTTGCATTTAAAAGCTCACAAACAACTGGGTTGGGCATAAAGTAGTAGTAATACAACCTAGAGGTGATTGAAATGAGTGAAAGAGAAGTAGATTCATCTATTTTGGAGTTTCGTGATTTTATCAATACTCATCCAAAGCTCATTAAGGAAGTTAGAAAAGGCGGAGGATCCTGGCAGCCTTTTTATGAGAAATGGGTCTTGCTTGGAGAATCAGACCCTTATTGGGAGAAGTATAAAGAAGATAGTGAGAAAAACAATGACGAATCGAATGTTATGGAAAAAATTCGTAAATGGACAGAAGAAATAGATATGGATCAAATACAAGACAAAGTAGAGCAATGGGATCAAACCATTTCAATGTTTCAAGGCATGCTAACCCAGTTTAAAGAGAATAAGCAGGAGAATGGTTCCAAACAGAGTTTTAATGACAATAAATATAGGGATTGAGATGTGAGAAAATGAATATGGCGTGTTACCACTATTTGAAGTCAGAACCCGATTTATTAATGTTTGTCAGGCATAATCCTGTCTGGTATAGATACCTTTCCAGAGATCCGAATAGAATAATGGAAATCGAAAAAGAGGCGAAAAAGTTTTATGGTAAGACTTGGCCACAGCAGTTCGAGAATGCAAGTAATAAATTTTCTATGATGAAAATGCTTTTGCAATTAGCTACAATGGATGATTAATTATTTATGCATTTTCATAATAGGAAGAAAATGATAAGATGATAGTGGGGGTGATAGTAATGTTAGGAACAATGGAGATGGTAGGTATTCTTGATCGTTCTGAAGATCTAGGTAAAATGATTTTGCAATCAGACGTTATGGAGTCATACAATATTTCCCAAAAGGCATTAAAAGAAGATAAGGAATCCCAAAAGCTTGTTAAAGCTTTTGCAGACATAAAAGATCAATATGAGGATGTACAACGATTTGGGCGGTATCATCCAGATTATAGTGTAATCATGAAAAAGGTGCGGACCATTAAACGTGAAATGGATATGGATGATAAAGTTGCAGCTTTTAAAATAGCTGAACGTAATCTCCAAAAGCTACTTGACGAAATTAGTGGGAATGTAGCGATGAGTGTTGGAGATATGATTAAAGCCCCTAAGGACGGGGCTGCATTATCAGACGGTGGATGTGGTTGTGGTTCAGGCAGTAGCGGATGTGGTTGTAAGGCCTCTTAATTATTGTAGAGCCTGCAAATATTTGATACACTAATTACAAATGATTAGGTTAGTGAGGACATATTATGAGAACAGAGAGGCAAGGGATTATTGTTTGGTTTCAACATATGAAAAACCTTAAGCAAATTAGAAAATACGGGCACCTTTTGTATTCTTCTAAAAAGCTAAAGTATGCAGTAATCTATGTAAATAAAGTGGATATGGAAGATACAGAACACAAATTATTAAAATTATCTTTTGTATCTAAGGTTGATCGGTCATACAAACCATTTATCCGAACAGATTATGAAAATGCTAAACCTGATAAAGCAAAAGAATATGATTATAAAATGGGAATTTAAATAGAGAAGCGTAAGCGTCCGTTGATTGGCGTATGATCTGTAAGAGCCTGTATGAGATAAAGGAAACAAGGGAGCGAATGCGACGGTGTTGACTTATTGCAAGGAAGGGTCTGAAGATTACTAGCCAGTGGGCGCTGTTGCTAGACAGAGAGAAGCTGCGTTAAGCTTGCTCAGAGACGAAAGGCTTAGGTGTCGGTTCATTGCTGATGTCCATAGCCTTTAGAGCCCGTAGCTAACATCGTTCTAATATGTAGAAAAAAAACCTGCAGATATTTAATCTGCAGGTCTTTTTGTTTTTTAAAACAAAAAGTAAAGGGAGAGGAGAAATCAGAAGAAGAACTTATGGGGAATGTAAGTCTTCTTCTCATCGTGAAACAACCAAGCAAAGCATTTGCTGTTTCATTTTTTTAGTATGGACAGAAAAAAGATTTCTATTCAAATGTTTACTAGTTTTTTTATAAAACTTTTTGTGGTAGGATTAATGTCGAACTATGTCTAAGAGGTGGTCAAATGCGCGTAATTGCTGGTACATTAAAAGGACGTCAAGTAAAGGCTGTTCCCGGGAGTTTAACTAGACCTACAACTGATAAAGTGAAAGAGGCGATATTTCAAATTATAGGGCCATTTTTTGAAAGTGGATCATGTCTAGATCTGTATGCAGGTAGTGGTTCATTAGGAATTGAGGCGCTGAGTCGAGGTATGAAAAATGCTGTTTTTGTGGATAAGCAGTCAAAGGCTATTCATACTATTCATGAAAATATAAAAGACTTGCAACTAGAAAATCAAACTGAAGTTTTTCGGACCGATGCATTTCGAGCAATCCAAGCAGCTGCGAAAAGAGAGTTACAATTTGATTTAATTTTACTTGATCCACCATATAAAAAAGCCGATTATGGGGAACTATTAAATGAAATCGTGAAATTAAATTTAATTAAACAAAAAGGTTTTATTTATTGTGAACATGATCAAAGGGAGAAGCTACCAGAAGTACATCCTGCTTTTACATTGATCAAACAGGCATCATACGGTGGTACAATTGGAATTACTCTTTATCAAAATGATAGAAAAGAGGTTTTTGAATGAGCAGATTAGCAATTTGTCCAGGAAGCTTTGATCCTGTTACGTATGGGCATTTAGATATCATACAAAGAGGGGCACGCATATTTGATCATGTAGTAGTGGCGGTATTTAATAATCAGGGTAAGCACCCATTATTTTCTGTTGAAGAACGTGTTTATTTACTAGAAGAATCTACGAAAGATATACCTAACGTTACTGTTGATTCGTGTGAAGGATTATTAATTGATTACGCAAAAGAAAAGAATGCCAATGCCATTCTTCGCGGATTACGCGCTGTCAGTGACTTTGAGTATGAAATGCAAATTACATCTATGAACAGAAAGCTCGATGAACAAATCGAAACGTTCTTTATGATGACAAATAATCAATATTCTTTTTTAAGTTCTAGTATTGTTAAAGAGGTTGCAAAATATAAAGCAAATGTTTCAGATTTGGTACCAGAAGTAGTAGAACAAGAATTACATAAGAAATATAAATAACTGTGGTAAAGGTGTTGCAAGGAACTGAGGTTTACCTATACCTTACTCCTAGCAACATTTTTTTAGTTCAGAATCTGTCGCCTCAAAAGTATAAAAAATGCCAGGGACAATGTAAAGATGGTAACGATTGGACCAAAAGTTTGTAAATTTTCTAGAGTAATTTCCCAAAAACCTTTCTGTAAATCATTCGTAACTGGTAAGTTATCCAGATTGATGGTTTTTTTATTTAAATATAAGGGCTTATATAAAAATAAAACAAGGATACTTGCGAATAAACCGTGTAGAATTCTAGCAAAAAAGTAAGGAGAAAAACGTACATCTGATTTTGCTAAAATACTTGCAACCTGGGCTTGAACAGAAAATCCATTAAACCCTAAAATAAAACTAACGGCAATTACTTTTGCAATTAGTGGATCCTCCGCTACTTTCGCTATCATGTCGGAACCTATGGTAATTTCAAATAATCCAGAAAAAATCGGTAACGCTAGTTCAATCGGTAATGATAATAGTTGTAATACTAATTCTATAGCGCCTGAAATAGCTGGTGATACGCCAATAATATATAAAAGTTTTATAAAAACGGAGAAAATGATGATAAAACCCCCGACCATTACAAGTGTTTTGATGGAATTAATAACAGCATCACCAAAAATTTGACCAAATGGCCTAGGGTCTGCGACTCGAGTCGCATGCATCTCTTTAAATGCCCGAACTATTGATACCTTTTGTTTTTCGTTTCTATTATCTTCATCAGCTTTTCTTCCATAAAAACGCATGCAAATTCCTACCAACGCATTTGCCCCGTAGTGTGTAATCGCAAGTAGTATACCTAGTTTTGCGTCATAAAAGAACCCAACTGCCACTACGCCGAAAATGAACAATGGACTAGAAGCGTTGGTAAAGGAAACCAGCCTTTCTCCTTCAATCCTTGTAATTTGATTTTCTTCACGGAGGCGAACTGTGATTTTTGCCCCTGTAGGATAACCACTAGCCATTCCCATTGCCCATGCAAAACTTCCTACTCCAGGCACATTAAACAAAGGACGCATAATTGGCTCGCATAGTACTCCAATAAACTTCACAACGCCAAATCCAATCAATAATTCAGCAGTAATAAAGAATGGAAGAAGTGATGGAAATACTTTTTCTAGCCACATATTCAATCCTCGTAAGCTTGCTTCAAATGCTTGATCAGGGTAACGAATTAATGCAAACGTCATAAATAAGGTTGAACCAGCTAACAATATACTAGTTATGATTTGTTTCAACTTGAAGCCCCCTAATGAATGAGCTCATCCTGTACATAATTTTTTTATAGTAGTAGAATGATTTTAGCTTGTTTTAAATTGCAAATTTCAAAAATTCTTATGCTACTAGCATAAGAAATGAATACAAGCTATTATCACTATACGCTTTCGGTACATACATATATTCCAAAAAATTTAAAATTGAAATGTTTATATCGATAGGTATAAAAGGAGTTTTTTGATGAAATTTACGAAACGTCATTTGGTATATTTACTTATAGTAGTTGTGATAGCATTCTTACTCTCGACATACAAACTTCCCTACTATATTTATAAACCGGGTGATGCAGGTGCCTTGAATCCAATTGTAGAGGTTGAGGGAGGATATGAAAGCGCAGGAGACATGCATCTCGTGACTGTCCGCGGTGGACAAGCAACACCGATTCAATATGCTATGGCGAAAATTTTACCACACCATGAACTTCACCCTATTAAAGAAATAAGGCCAGAAGGTGTGACAGAAGAAGAATATTTCCATGTGCAATTACAAATGATGGAAAGCTCACAGGAAGCAGCTATCGTTGTAGCATATACAGCAGCCGAAGAAGGGATAGACATTCAATATAATGGTGTATATGTTGTTTCTATTATTGAAGGGATGCCTGCTGATGGAATCATGAAAATGGGAGACAGAATAGTAGGGATTGATGGGAACGCAGTAAATAAATCTGAAGACCTTATTAAGTATGTTGAGGGTAAAAAGGACGGAGACTCAATTAAACTCGAAATTGTTCGCGATGATAAACATATTACGAAAGAGATTGAGTTGGAAGCATTTGAACAATTGGACAATAAAGTAGGGATTGGGATCCAATTGGTTACGGATCGTAACGTAGAAGTGGATCCTGATGTTACATTTTCAAGTGGTAATATCGGTGGTCCAAGTGCAGGGATGATGTTTTCACTTGAAATTTACGACCAATTAACGGAAAAGGATCTAACAAGTGGTTACCAAATTGCAGGAACTGGTGAAATTGACTATGAAGGTAATGTTCAACGCATTGGTGGAATAGATAAAAAAGTAATTGCTGCTGATGATGAAGGATGTAAAATTTTCTTTGCACCAAATGAAAATGGCACTGAAGGTTCTAATTATGAAGTAGCAAAAAAAACTGCTGAAGAAATCGGTACTGACATGGAAATTGTTCCAGTAGATACATTTAAGGACGCATTAACTTATTTACAAGAGTTGGAACATTAAAAAACAAAAAAACTAGTTGGCGGATTGTTGCCGTCAACTAGTTTTTTACATTATTATGGGTGGGCCAATTTCTTGTCTACTGAACTGTTTTCTAAGTGAGGGTTTCAGGATACTGTAATAGGCGTTACTTGCTCTTTCCTCACTAGTTAAAAAAGAATTCCTATGTTGAGACAATTGTGAAACAAGTGGAACATTCATGGTTTTCTTCTGTCTATTTAAATAGGCTTGCCCTTGCTTTGTCATTCCTAACAATCGAACATATGGTACAGATTTCCTCGTTTTTATAAGCTGTATATGTTCTTTTTTTGTGTTCGTCAAGATATGAACAAATATACGTTGAAGCCTTGTCCAAGTGTAGCGCTTTGTTTTAATTGCATTTATCCATTCATAAAGTGATAGGGTATGTTTCGCTGTTTTTTTGATTCGATGTTCAAGTCCTTCATCTACACCATGTATTGAAGCAAGTTCGGTATGATTCATTGTCATCACACGATAGTGTAGTAAAGGAAAGTACTGTTCCCAGTTGTGCCAAACCGAGGATTTATGATAATATTCATTAAGTTGTTGTTGTGTGTTAGCAGGTAAGGTGGACGCAATCTTTTCTGTGACAAATCCATCGTGAAAAAGCTGTTTCCGGATACTAGTCGCACTAGCAATATTACTTGAAATAGTTTCATCATGATAGCCGCTACTAGTTCGTTTTACAGTAAAAGGATTAATTGCTAAATGATGATCAAGGATTTCTCTTATATAACTGAACCCCAGTATATTATTAGGCTGGGCCAGATCCATTTCTTTTGTTGCTAATCCTATCTTTTCATACGCAAATTTGCTTGCGTCTGGAAACGATAATCCAGTATGTAGATTTTCACGTAATTCTTGTTGGAAAATCGATTCTTTTTCTTTAAAGATTTCATAACTTGTTATAAAATTAGAAGTAGTGCCAGATTCACTACCAAAGCAAATCGAAGAAACGCCAATTTCATTTAATGTTTGAACAGAACCTTTCGCAAACAAGTTACTGGATTGAACAGCGTATACAAAAGGTAGTTCAAGTACAATATCTACACCACCAGCAAGCGCCGCTTTAGTTCGGTGGAATTTATCAATGATTGCTGGTTCTCCACGTTGCAAGAAGTTACCACTCATAACGGCTACCATACAGGAAGCGTTTGATTTTTTCTTCGCTTCTGTTAGATGATGGAGGTGGCCATTATGGAATGGGTTGTATTCGACTATCAAACCGCATGCATCCATTTAAATCTCTCCTATTTTACTATTGATATCATTGTATCAAATAAAGGAAAGTGGCGCACTAACTTTTACTATCCTGGTTAGTAAGCTATAGAGTGGGAACAATAATTAGAAACGATTTATTAAACTGTAAAGAAAATATGTTGACAAAAGTCTATTTTCCTTTTAAAATTACTCTTGTTGCCTAGAGGTGATAAACATGCAAATTGCTATTGGAAAAATTAAAGGAAGTTCGTATAATGAACCCTTTCATTTCGAAGGGAAGGTTGATGTTTCGGAACTCGTAACATTAAACAATGATATACGTGAAATTAAACCTGTATATGTGAAAGGTACTTGTTATATTCAGGGAGATACTATTATTTCTTCTTTTACGGTTAATGGTGAAATGATTTTACCATGTGCAAGAACGCTTGTAGATGTACCATTTCCTTTCGATATTAAAGCTGAGGAAATTTTCACATTATCTGCATATTACGGGGACGTGGAAGCGGAAAATGAGATTCATCCAATTACTGGAGAAACACTTGACTTAACGCCATATATAAAGGAAAATATTTTACTAGAGGTTCCTTTTCGGGTATTTTCTGATGATGAGGAAGCAAAAGAAAATGCTACTTTTAAAGGTAATGGTTGGGAGTTTGTATCTCAGGAAGAAAAAAAGCAAACAGTAGATCCCAGGTTCAAAAAGTTAGAGAACTTATTTAACGACAAAGAAAAATAAGAATAGAATTATTTTCAAATTTTGCTTTCGTCATTTGAAGGAGGTGTAAGTCATGGCAGTACCAAAAAGAAGAACGTCTAAAAAAGTGAAAAACCAACGTCGTACTCATAAAAAGCTACACGTACCTGGCATGGTAGAATGTTCAAATTGTGGTGAATTAACTAAACCTCACCACGTATGTAACTCTTGTGGACATTACGGTGGAAAAGAAATTAAAGAAGCATAATTGATTTAACAGACTGCACATTTTGTAGTCTGTTTTTTTATAACCTCCGCCTTTTATGATCTAGCTGCGGCTTCTAGCGACTAGCAAATAGTTAGTCATGATGAACGTAAGTAAAGTTCGACTTACATCCACAGTCCTATCTATTTGTACGTCGCTGAACAGTCGCCTCCGCCTTTCGGGATCTAGCTGCGGCTTCTAGCGACTAGCAAATAGTTAGTCATGATGAACGTAAGTAAAGTTCGACTTACATCCACAGTCCTATCTATTTGTACGTCGCTGAACAGTCGCCTCCGCCTTTCGGGATCTAGCTGCGGCTCCTAGAAGCTGCCGTCATAACAAAGAACACGCCGAATGCTAAGCCCGTGCATTCTACGGTTCTTTGCCTATGCGTCTGCTTCTGTACAGTCAGCTCCTTTTTTACTATATTACATAAAATGATGAAGTAGGGATAAACAATGTTTAAAACAATACAATACGAAACACTTTCAGAAGGATATAGTATAATTTCATTAAATAGACCAGAAAAAAGGAATGCTGTTTCAATTGAAATGGTTCAGGAATTAAGGGAAGCAATAAAATTAGCTAGAGAGACATCCATTAAATTCTTGGTTATTACAGGTTCTGGAAATAAAGTATTTTGTGCAGGTGGAGATTTAAAAGATTTAAACGGAGACTTAACACCAGAGGATGCTTTTCATCAATTATACGCGATGAAAGAGGTTCTTTTTGATATTGTATCTTTTCCGGTACCGACTATTTGTTTATTAAATGGTGATGCAGTAGGTGGAGGTTGTGAAATTGCAACCGCATGTGATTTTCGAATAGCTAAAGAATCCACCAAATTCGGCTTTGTCCAAACCAAACTTGGAATTGTTCCTGGTTGGGGTGGTGGTGCACTTTTATATGAAAAGGTTCATTCAAGCTTTGCTTATTCGTGGCTAGTAAATGCTGAGAAATACGACGCGTTATTTTTAAAGGATAAAGGTTGGATTCATAGAATTGTTCCTACTGAAAAATGGAACAATCAGGCTGAAATATTGTCAATTTATATCTCAAAGTCGGTGACCCAAATGGAAATATTAGATAAGCAATATAAGCAAAAAGTTGGAGTGCTGGGATTGTCTGCATTAATGGATGATGAAGTTCGAAACTGTGCGAAATTATGGGATTCAAAAGAGCATATGGATGCAGTAAACAAATTCTTAACTAAAAAGGGATAGAAGTAAGCAAAATTCTCATGAAAATAGTAATCGATTAGTCTATCATCGCTACCTTTCGCATACATTTATAGCAAATAGTTAAGGAGTGATGGTATGAATCGTACGCGTCAGGATGCTTGGTCAAGTGATGAAGATGTAATATTAGCTGATACGGTACTAAGTTATATACGAGAAGGGAAAACGCAACTAGAGGCCTTTAAGGACGTAGCAAATCAATTATCTCGTACGTCAGCTGCCTGCGGATTTCGTTGGAATGCAACTATACGAAGAAACTACCAAGATGTAGTGAATGTTGCAAAAGAAGAACGAAAGAACAGAACACATAACAATGCAAGAGGCTTGAAAGAAAATACATTGGACAGTAATCAGGATACAATAGAAACGGCAATCCTATTATTGGAGAATATGAAGAGTTCTTATACAAATGAGCATAGTGTTCATAAGAAGGAACAAGAGCATGCCGTGAAGAAATTAGAGGAAGAAAATATTCACCTTAAGACAGTATTGCTCCGATATGATGAAGCTTGGAAAGAAATGGGCAATCTTTGGAGCTGGGTACGATCTTCTACAAAGAATTAATGGATAGGTGGGTGGCATGTATGCTGTTACCTTTAGGGCTTTCCTTAGAAAGATTTGGTATATCGCCAAGTACTAATGGTGGAAGCCTTCGTGTTACTTATACTTTAAACCCCGAAACCTTTTACATTGTTAAAGTGAAAAAAAGGCATGACTGATGCAATTTCATCAATCATGCCTTTTATTTGGTCTAATTCTTTTCCTTTTCTTTCACTCCAGCTGGCATCCAAATAAATGGATTTTCACCTAAATCACGTTCCATTTCATATTTTGCTTTTTGAAAGCCCATTTCTTCCCAAAATCCCTGTGAATTTATTCTAGGGTTTGTCTTGATTGGTAATTCATCTTTTTTTGCAAAGTCCACTAATGCTTTTCCATAACCTTTTCCGCGATAGTTAGGCAAAACCTCTAATTTCCAAAGCTCTAGATAATCCTGGGATGGTTTAAAGTATGCATCATGTTTAGCTCTTACCTTATATAAGCTCATTCTTGCTACAAGGTTGTTGCCAAAATAAATACCATAGAATGGTGATTCGCTATCATTTTCTACAATATTGCTTTCTAAGTCCTCTAGCATAGAGAGTTCCTGATTTCCATATGCCTTGAAGTGTTTAAATTTTTCGAGTGTTTTATAATTGATTAATAGCTTTTCCACTTTAACAAGTTCCACGAACCTTCCCCCTTATAGTAAATCTATGTTTCGTATATATTTTAATTATAATATAAACCAATTAAGAATGAAACGAACATCACCAAGAATATTAATTAGGAATAAGCTAGCTTATTTTCGTTACAAGAAAGCGTTTGTTTGCTACAATTAGCAAAGAAGGGCATTGGACGGAGGTAGAGACGATGAAAATTGGTGTTATAGGTGGAGGATCAATTGGTCTTTTAGTAGCTAGATACTTATGTGCTAATCATGATGTAACAATATATGTAAAAAGAAGTCAACAAAAACAAAAACTAAATGATCATGGGTTATTTTTATCAAGTCTCATAACACCTTGTAGAGTGAAGGCATTATTGACAAATGATTTGAAGGAAGAAGATTGTGTTATTGTATGCGTGAAACAACCAGAGATCGGATCTGTGCTGAAATCACTTTCCAATCTTAACCTTAATGAGAAAACCCCAATAATTTTCTTGCAAAATGGAATGGGTCATATTGAAATTATTAATAATATCGTACAACCAGTCTATCTCGGAATTGTAACACACGGCGCTTTACGTAAAAGCGATCATATTGTTACACATACAGGAAAGGGATTAATAAAAATAGCTAACTTTAGTGGTGGAGAAGAAAATTTAACTACCATTGTACAGCAGCTTAACAGTGAGCTTTTTCCTTTCCAAACAGAAAAAGATTGGGAGAAAGTATTAGCAGAAAAGTTGGTAATTAATGCAGTCATTAATCCGCTCACTGCTATTTTTGAAGTTCCGAATGGCGATATACTGCGTAATGCACATTTGATGATATTAGCAAAGGAATTATGCCGCGAAGCCTGCTCCATTTTACAATTAGATTTTATGAATCAGTGGAATCATGTGCAAACCGTTGCCACTAATACAAAGGAAAATGTGAGTTCTATGTGGAAAGACCTAAAGGAACATAAGAAGACAGAGAATGAAGCAATTTCAGGTTACTTAGTAAAAAAATCAAATTCAGCCATACCATATACAACATTTGTTTATAACAGCATGAAGGCATTAGAGGTGAAAAAGGGGATAAATGAATAAAGATGTGGAGCATTATTACCTATAGTATTGCTATTGCTATTACAGTTCCATTTGTCATAACGTGGCTTTTTTACAAATGTAATCGTATTTTGAAAAAAACTAGGGTTTATGCATTTCATAAGGCAATTACGTGGACTACTATTCTGTATATACTATCAGTTATGATGATGTGTAAGATTCTTTTTAATTATTTTTTTATTGGATCTATTTTTGTCTTTCATCTCATACTTTTGGCGGTCATTATTATTTACCAGCGTATAAATTATGTAGAAGTTGTTTTTAGAAAAGCTTGGAAGATTGTATGGCGAGTTAGTTTCTTACTATTTTCATTCCTTTATATTATGTTGATTTTACTTGGTATTATCCGGCGGTTCATTTCCTCCTAAATACTTTAGTAAACAGATTGCATGAAATATCCTTGAAAATTATGTAGAATACAATGAGCAACATTTATGATTAACATTAAAGGAGCATGTAAGTTATGCGCGTTCACTCTATCAATTTACAAACACAAAATAAATTAATCCAGGATTATAGAAATAAAAAGGCAACCATCATGCAGCATTTTGATTATAATCCATTTGAATCCGATGTTTTTCAAAAACGTAGCAAGGATCTAAAAGATAAAAATGTGAATCGAAAGCAATTAGCTGATGTATTACATACAATCAATGCAAAATGGGATGCTCCGGAAAGCACAATGGAAAATATTAGCCGTTTAAGAGAGACCAATAGTTTAGTCGTAATTGCTGGTCAACAGGCAGGCTTGTTAACAGGGCCAATGTATACAATAAATAAAATAATTTCAATCATTCATTTAGCTAAGCAACAAGAAGAACAGCTTCAAGTCCCAATAATACCTGTTTTTTGGATAGCCGGAGAAGACCATGATTTTGATGAAATTAATCATATTTTTTTACAAGATACATCACAGATGAAAAAATATACGTTATTACAGCGCGAGATTGAAAAGAAAGCTGTTTCAAATATAGCTATTGATAACGTCCAAGCAAATGAATGGTTAAAAAAACTATTTCTAGAGTTGAACGAAACAATACATACAAAAGAATTATATAATAAGGTAAGTATGTTCTTGAAAGAATCAGATACATATGTTGATTTTTTCGCAAAGATAATTTATTGGTTATTTAATGAAGAGGGGCTTGTATTAGTTGACTCCAATCATAGTCAGGTTCGACAGCTTGAAAGTAGCTACTTTGTTGACCTGATAGACAATCAATCGAAAACCACATACGCAATAAACAGCTCTTTTGAGGAAGTTACAAAGCAAGGGTACTCTTTATCTGTCGATGTTGATGATAACGATGCAAATCTGTTTTATCAGAACGGAATGGAACGTGTGTTACTAGTTCGTGATGATAATGACTTTTGGGTTGGCAAAAATAAGGAAGTTAAGTTTAGCACAGAGGAATTATTAAATATCGCTAGGAATAAGCCAGAATTACTTAGCAATAATGTAATGACAAGGCCACTGATGCAGGAGATGCTTTTTCCATCTCTAGCATTTATCGGTGGTCCTGGTGAAATTAGTTATTGGTCAATTTTAAGGAAAGCTTTTCATGCAAATAATATGAAGATGCCACCAATAATTCCAAGGCTGTCCTTCACACTAATGGAACCTCACATTGAAAAGTTGATAACTAACTATCATATTGAGGCAGAACATGCAGTAAATCATGGCGTAATGGATAGTAAGAATAGATGGTTAGAGGAGAAGTATGATCCTCCTGTTAAGCACTTGGCAAATCAATTGAAACAAACAATTGGTGATGCGCACGAGCCATTCCGTGAATTAGCAAAGTCTATTCAATCAGATCTTGGTGATTTAGCGGATAAGAATCTTGACTACTTGTTTAGAGACGTTGAGTTTCTAGAAAAAAGGATTTCAAAAACCCTTGAGAAGAAATATGCTAAGGAGCTACATGAATTTAATCTCCTGCAATTGGCATTGCATCCAAATAATGGTTTACAGGAAAGAGTTTGGAATCCATTACCTTGGATGAATAGATATGGTATAGACTTCATTAAGCGGTTATCCAATGAATCTTGCTCTTATGAGAAGGAACATTTCCTCGTATATATGTAAGGAGTTATAAAGAGCACCACTTTCCACCACACAATAATGAAAAACATTCATACACATTAAATATTTCTATATTTCGCTGATCTGTAACCAATGGATCAGGAAATAATAGGAATATTTTTTTGGTTATAGACCTTATTAGGACAGCTTTTATCTACCTGGAAAAGGTACTTCTTGCTCATTTTTGATCTCGCTAAAAAAAGTTTTAAAAATGAGTGGTGAATAGTGGGGGAATGTGGTAACATGTTTATATGAAAGTGGGGAGAACCATATGTTTATGGGAGAATTTCAACACAACATTGACACAAAAGGAAGAATAATTGTGCCTGCCAAGTTCCGTGAAGGTCTTGGGGATCGTTTTGTTGTGACTCGCGGATTAGACAAGTGTTTATTTGCGTACCCCATGGATGAATGGAAAAATCTCGAAGAAAAACTAAAGAAACTCCCACTTACCAAGAAAGATGCCAGAGCATTCACTCGTTTTTTCTTTTCTGGAGCAATTGAGTGTGAAGTGGATAATCAGGGTAGAATAAATATTCCTCAACCACTTCGGAATTACGCAGTGTTGAGTAAGGAATGTGTTGTAATTGGTGTATCTAACCGAATTGAATTTTGGGCTAACGAAAATTGGGAAGATTACTTTAATGATTCCGAGGAATCGTTTGCTGAGATCGCTGAAAACCTCATGGATTTTGATATTTAAATCAAAAGCGTAAGCGTCGGGTTATTGGCGCTGAAGCTCCTAAACAACAAAAAAGCAGGTGTGTATCCATGTTCAATCATTACAGTGTATTAAAAGAAGAAACAATAAACGGGTTAAAGATATCTCCAAGTGGTACATATGTAGATTGTACGGTTGGTGGTGGAGGTCATTCTGAACAGATTGCAAGTAACTTACATAATAACGGATTATTAGTTGCTTTTGATCAGGATATAGATGCATTAGAAGCTGCAAAAGAGAAGCTAAAAAAGCATCATGGAAAAATACAATTTATACACACAAACTTTCGCAATTTAGAAGCGGAGCTAGTAAAAAATGATATTACCAACATCGACGGACTCCTATTTGATTTAGGTGTATCATCTCCTCAGCTTGATCGAGGTGAACGAGGATTTAGTTATCAGCATGATGCATACCTTGATATGCGAATGAACCAAGATCAAAGTTTAAGTGCTCATGAAATTGTAAATACATGGCCATATCAGAAACTGATAAAGATATTTTTTGCATACGGGGAAGAGAAGTTCTCCAAACAAATTGCAAGGAAGATTGAAGCATATCGGGAAAAAGAAATGATTAATACAACACATCAATTGGTTGACATTATAAAGGATGCAATACCAGCAGCTGCACGGCGGACTGGTGGACATCCTGCGAAACGAATTTTTCAAGCGTTACGAATTGCAGTTAATGATGAATTGGCGGTTTTCAATGATGCATTACATCAAGCTGCTCGTATGGTTAATGTAGGTGGTCGAATTGTTGTTATCACATTCCAGTCGCTAGAGGATAGAATTTGTAAGCAAGCCTTTAAAAAATGGAGCACAACTAAACCCGTTCCAAAAAACTTACCAATTATTCCTGAATCACATGAAGCACCATTCAGAGTGATTACGCGTAAACCAATTATTGCAGATGATAATGAACTTGAAGAGAATCGAAGGTCACGATCAGCCAAGTTAAGAATTGTAGAAAAAGTGAAACCATGGGAAACAGAATTTACCTATATGGAAGGGTGGAAAAAATAATGAGTGCAAGTCAAGCCCGCAGTTGGCAACAAACACAAACTACTGCATCACCGAACAAGGACAAACAGGTTGTAGTAAAAGTAAGAAAACAAAGCTGGATTACAAAAGGTGAAAAGGTTTTATATTCTGTAATTGGTACTTGTTTGATACTAGCCGCTATCTATATGGTATCATTCGCTTCTTCCACTGACACAATCAATAGGGAATTACAAGCACTCGAGAATAATGTTCAAAAACAACAAGTCCAAAATGAAGGATTGCTTTTTGAAAAAAAGGAATTGAGTAGACCAGAAAGAATCGTTAAAATAGCTAAAGAGAATGGGTTGCAAATTCAAGATGCAGAAATTAAGCAAGTTACCGCATTAAACAAATAAGCAAGGTGGATTTGTTATGAAAAAAAATAAAACAACACATTTAATGGCTGGAATATTGATTCTTGTATTCGTTTCGATTTTTCTAATTTTGACAGGAAGGTTTATGTACATACAGACTACTGGAGAAATTAATAATGTTTCGTTAGAGGAATGGGCAGACAAAAAAAGAACTGCTTCCTATACCATGGATTCAGAACGAGGCAAAATCTTAGATAGTAATGGTATGACACTTGCATATGATCGACCTACATTTAAAATAAAAGCAATAGTAAGAGAATCATACTCAGATAACCTAGAGGAGCCACAGCATGTAAAAAATCCCGAAAAAACTGCGGAGATGCTGGCTCCTCTATTAGATATGAAGCAAAGTGAAATTCTTGATCGAATTAATTACGGCATTGAAAATGACAAGTTTCAAGTTGAATTTGGTTCAGCAGGTAAGGAACTCTCACAAGAATTGAAGGATAAAATTGAGGACCTTGATCTACCCGGGATTCAATTTGATAAACAATCCATTCGGTATTATCCTAATGGAATGTTTGCATCGCATATAATTGGTTTTGCTCAAAAAAAGGAAGGCCAAATTACTGGAATTGCAGGTATGGAAAGACAAATGAACGACATTTTAAGTGGCAATGATGGTCACATTTCTTACCAGCGTGATAAATTTGGTACAAAATTGTTAGACCCAAATGAGGTAATCGAAAAACCAGAAGACGGTGATAACGTATACTTAACGATTAATCAAAAGATTCAAACGTTACTAGAGGATACACTTACACAGGTAAACGCGGAGTACAATCCAGAGCGTATAACAGCAATAGTAATGAATCCAAAAACGGGGGAAATTGTAGCAATGAGTAATCGGCCAAGCTATAATCCCAATAATCCTACAGAAGTTGAAAATTGGTATAATGATGCGATTTCAACACCTTTTGAACCTGGATCTACGATGAAGATGTTCACATGGGCCGCAGCTATCGAATCTAATAATTATAATGGTGATGCAAAGTATTTATCAGGAAGTTACCGTGCGCTTCCAAAGATTAAAACGGTAGAAGACCATAACATAGACGGATGGGGTAAGATTTCGTTTGATGAAGGATTCAGACGCTCTTCTAACGTTGCGGCAGCAAAATTACTTTGGGAAGAAATGGGTCCAGAAACGTATTTAAATTATTACAAAGCCTTCGAATTTGATCAGAAAACAGGAATTGATCTGCCAGGGGAAGTTACTGGAAAATTGGTATATGACTATCCAATTGAAAAAATTACAACTTCATTTGGACAAGGTACAACAG
Organism: Virgibacillus carmonensis; assembly: GCF_057836705.1. Lineage (NCBI taxonomy): Bacteria > Bacillati > Bacillota > Bacilli > Caryophanales > Bacillaceae > Virgibacillus > Virgibacillus carmonensis. The sequence goes on from NZ_JBYQFJ010000003.1 coordinate 95,102, forward strand.
TAACGCCAATTCAACAAATGAAGGCTGCAACTGCAATTGCTAATGACGGTAAAATGCTGAAACCATTTGTAATTAAAAAAATTGTGGACTCAAGTACTGGTAAAACACTAAAAGAAAAATCTCCAGAAGTGGTAGGGCAACCAATCTCGAAAGAAACAGCTGACCATGTAAAAGAATTACTTGGGACTGTTGTAACTGGAGAAGGTGGAACTGGTGAAAATTATAAGCTGGATGACTACTCTGTTGCAGGTAAAACAGGTACAGCCCAAATTCCAAACCCTGAGGGAGGAGGTTATTTGGCTAATAATGGTAACTACGTCTTCTCATTTTTGGGTATGGCACCTAAAAATGACCCTAAATTGATGATGTATGTTTCTGTCAAACAACCTGAATTGGACCATGAAGCTGGTTCAGTACCTGTATCATTTATTTTTAAAAATGTAATGAAAAATGGTTTACACTACTTAAATATTAATCCAGATAAAGAAGCGAGTGAACAAGCATCAATTGTGAAAGTCCCTGAATTAATTGGAATTAACACAAAAGATGCAAAAGATCAGTTATCTAAGTCAGGGTTCGAACATATAATGGTTATTGGTAATGGGGAAGAGATTGTAAATGCTAGCGCGCAAGAAGGAGAAGAAATGGTAGCTAACAATCGGATCCTATTAATAACAAACAAACCTACTATGCCTGATATGAAGGACTGGTCAATGCGTGAGGTATATAAATTCGCTGATTTGATTGGTCTGAAGGTAGAAACAATGGGCAATGGCTATGTCGTGAAGCAGAGCATCAAAAAAGGAAAAGGCATAAAAGAAAATGATTATCTAGGTGTTGAATTTAAATTGCCTGCATTGGAGAAGAAAGAAACAGATGAAAAAGAAAGTATAGAGGAAGCACAAACAGAAGACAATGCAACGAATGAACCAACCGAGGAATAGCGGTTTATAGTTACCGTAACAGGACAGACAGTGTTCTATTTCGTTTTTTCAATCATATAGTGGATACAAGCCTACCTATGAAAAGGGGATGGAGTATGAAACGTGTATCTACTGTAATAGTGAGAAAACGAATAGTCGCTGTCTTTTTAATTGGCTTATTAGTATTTGTAGCGATAAACATTCGTCTAGGGTATGTGCAATTTTTTCTTGCTGATAAACTGATCGACAAGGCAAATGATTTATGGAGTAGGGATGTTACATTTGAGGCCGAGCGCGGGAAGATATTAGATGTAAATGGTGACGTTCTTACCAAAAACGTATCAGCACCTACTGTTATTCTTGCTCCTAGTCAGATAGAAAACCCGAAAGATACAGCAGAAAAATTAGCGGAAGTGTTAGGGATTTCTACCGAAGAGGCATATGAAAAGGTAACAGAAAACAGCAGTCAGGTTAATATTCGTCCAGAAGGTATAAAAATATCTAAAGAACAAGAAAAGGCATTGCAGACCTATAATTTGGATGGGGTATACCTTGCAAAGGATTCCAAACGATATTATCCATTTGGTGATAATCTGTCACACGTGTTAGGTTTTACTGGAATAGATAATCAGGGCTTAATGGGACTTGAGCTATATTACGATGATAAGCTCAGTGGAACACCAGGTAGTCTTTCGTATTATTCTACTGCAAAAGGGGCTCGATTGGATGAACCAGCCGACGTATACAAGCCTCCTGTGGATGGTTTAACATTGAAAACAACCATCAATTCAAAGGTACAAACGATTATAGAGCGGGAACTGGATTTAGCTGTTGCAAAATATTCTCCTGATGGAGCTTCTGCTATAGCAGTTAATCCTAAAACTGGAGGCATCTTGGCAATGGCATCACGACCTGATTTCAAGCCAGGTAAATACAAGCAGTATGATCCAACTATTTATAGTCGCAATTTGCCTATATGGAGTACCTATGAACCTGGATCGACTTTTAAGATCATTACATTAGCAGCAGCTTTAGAAGAAAACGCCGTTGATTTAGAAGAAGATACATTTGATGATGATGGAGATATTTCAGTAGGTGGTACCGAACTACATTGCTGGAAATCTGGAGGCCATGGACATCAAACCTATTTAGAAGTTGTTCAAAATTCCTGTAACCCCGGATTTGTTAATCTTGGCATGAAGCTTGGACAAGAAAAATTGTTTTCTTATATTCGAGAATTCGGATTCGGAGAAGAAACGGGAATTGACTTACAAGGAGAAAGCAGTGGTATTCTATTTAAACCAGAGCAAGTTGGCCCGGTTGAACTTGCCACTACATCATTTGGGCAAGGGGTATCTGTAACACCAATCCAACAAGTAATGGCTGTTGCAGCTGCAGTTAATGGTGGGGATTTAATGGAACCACATATTGCTAAAGAATGGATTGATCCAGTAACGAAAGAAGTAGTTGATAAAATAGAACCTGAATTAGTCGACAGCGTAATTTCCAAATCTACTTCCGAGGAAATTCGGCATGCATTAGAAAGTGTCGTTGCCAAGGGAACTGGTCGACCTGCCTTTGTTGAAGGCTATCGTGTAGGAGGTAAAACAGGTACCGCTCAAAAGGTAGGATCAGATGGAAGGTATATGCAAAATAATTATGTCTTATCATTTATTGGTTTTGCTCCAGCGGATGATCCAAAAATTGTAGTGTATCTAGCGATTGATAATCCAAAGAATACCGTTCAATTTGGTGGAGTGGTTGCAGCTCCTATTGTAGGAACAATTATTGGAGATAGTTTAAGTGGAATGGGTGTTCAGAAGCGAACAGATGGATTAGCAAAAGAAACCCAATGGCCCGAGGAACCAAAAGTAACTGTTCCGGAACTAATTGGATTGAACAAAGGTGAAATAGCAGAATACCAAACAAACTTATCCATCCAAACCAGTGGTTCAGGCAAGTATATTATTGATCAGGAACCTACCGCTGGAACAAAAGTTAATCAAGGTTCCAACATTAGGATATACTTATCGGATAATAAATGATCGTGATATTGGTCAAAAACTGGTATAATATACTGGATATATTTTTAAAAATTGAAAGAGGGTGTAACCACCCTCTTAAACATTGAAGAGAAATAGAATACATATGGATAGGGTGAATGCGATGAATTTGAATGAAATCATCTCCATCTTGCCATTCTATAAAGCTATGTATCTAGCCGATGATGTAATTATCAATGGAATTAAAATGGACTCACGTGAGGTGAAACAAGGGGATCTTTTTATCTGTATCAATGGTTTTACTGTTGATGGACACGATTATGTAGATCAGGCAGTTGCTAATGGAGCAGCTGCCATTATAGCAGAAACCATAATTTATACGAATGTATCAACTATTATTGTACCAGACTCCTTGAGAGCACTTTCCATGCTTGCAGCACACTTTTATAATTATCCAACTACAAAACTTCCACTTATTGGGATAACAGGAACAAATGGCAAAACCACGATAACTTATTTAATTGAATCTTTGCTGAAAGAAAATGGCAGAAAAACAGGGGTTATTGGGACAATACAAATGAAGATAGGAGATCATTTATTTCCAGTTCAAAATACTACTCCGGATTCCTTATTTTTGCAAAAAAGTTTTCATGAAATGGTAGAATGTAATGTAGATACTGCAATTATGGAAGTATCATCCCATGCGTTAGATATGGGAAGGGTTTATGGATGTGAATTTGATATAGCTGTTTTCAGCAATTTATCCCAAGATCATCTTGATTATCACAAAAACATGGATGATTATTTGCGTGCAAAAAGCCTTTTGTTTGCTCAATTAGGTAATACGTATAAGAAAACACAGCGAAAGTTTGCTGTTATAAATGTAGATGATGCTAGACATGACATTATTGAGCGCAGTACCGCACAACATATCATTACCTATAGCTGTAAGAAAAAAGCAGCCATAACTGCTGAAAATATTCAGCTTGAGGCCACTAAAACTAGTTTTCGTTTAAGTACTCCTGTCGGTGAGATTATGATCACTAGTAAACTGATTGGAATGTTTAATGTATATAATATTCTGGCAGCAGTTGGAGTAGGTTTAGCATTACAAATTCCGTTATTTACAATTAAGGGCGCACTTGAGAAAATTACAGGTATACGTGGGAGATTTGAGCCAGTAGAGGGGAATCATACTTTCACCACCATCGTTGATTATGCACATACGCCTGATTCACTGGAAAATGTGTTACAAGTCATTAAAGATTTTGCGAAAAAAAACATCTATGTTGTGGTTGGGTGTGGTGGTGATCGTGATAAAACGAAACGTCCTCAGATGGCTTTCATAGCGTTAAACTATGCAGATAAAGTTATATTTACATCAGATAATCCAAGAACAGAGGAGCCACAAGCAATATTGGAAGATATGGTTTATGGACAAAAAGAAACCCACTATGAAATAATAGAAGATCGAAAACAGGCCATTTATCATGCTATTAACCTCGCTAGCGACAATGACATTGTTTTAATCGCAGGAAAAGGGCATGAAACATATCAATTAATTGGCCATACGAAATATGATTTTGATGATAGAGAAATAGCGAAGGAAGCAATATTATCTAAGGAGAAATAAATATGTTATTTACAACCAATTGGATTTCCACTTTTTTTACTGATTATAAAGGTGTAGCAACTGACGAAATAATGATAAATGAAATTGTTACAGATAGCAGGGTGCGATCATTTAAATCACTTTTTATCCCCATACAGGGAGAAAAATTTGATGGTCATGACTATATGAAAGAAGCATTTAATAATGGAGCTGTTGCAGCGGTTTGGAATAAAAATAAGGAAGTACCATCTTTTCTTCCAACTGAATTTCCATTATTCTATGTAGAAGATACATTAGAAGCATTACAAAAATTGGCTGCAACTTATCGAAGTGAAATAAATCCTGTTGTTATCGGAATAACAGGTTCCAATGGTAAAACTACTACTAAAGATCTTGTAGCCTCTTTACTGAAAACTACTTACAGAACACATGCTACAAATGGAAACTTTAATAATGAAATTGGTCTTCCCCTTACTATTTTAGCGATGCCAAGAGAAACAGAAATATTGGTACTTGAAATGGGGATGAGTAATTTCGGGGAAATCGAACGTTTATCAAAAATTGCACTGCCAGATTACGCAATCATTACGAATATTGGGGAATCCCATATTGAATATCTTGGCACACGTAAAGGGATAGCAAAAGCAAAAACAGAAATAGTGAAAGGCATGACTGATAAAGGATTTCTGCTTATTGATGGTGATGAGCCGCTGTTAACAGAACTGCATAAAAAAGAACACGTTATAACGTGTGGATTTAAATCAGGAAACGATGTGGAAATAGAAAAGGCTAGTATTTCACACGATCATACTGAATTTACACTCGGGGACAATGGTACTTTTTCAATTCCGTTATTAGGAAAACATCATGCATTGAATGCTACTTTGGCCATCACACTTGCCAAACAATTAAAAATTGATAATAACACAATTCAACAAGCACTATCATCCATACAACTAACTGCCATGCGCTTTGAAATGATAGCCGGCAAAAATGGTGTCTCGATTATAAACGATGCATACAATGCATCCCCTACATCCATGAAAGCGGCAATTGGAGTAGTGAAACAGATGGAGGGTTTTTCAACAAAAATCTTAATCTTGGGTGATATTCTAGAGCTTGGTGAACACACGCAAAGCTTTCATGAATCGATTAGTGAAGTAATAGATGAATCAATTTTTGCACTGTATACGTTAGGAGATCATGCAAGAATGATTAGTGAAAAGGTAAATTCCAAATTGGAAGGTACGGTAAGTAAACACTTCAATACAAAAGAAGAACTTGTTCATGACTTGGAGTTTTACCTAAAAGAAGATACACTAGTATTATTTAAAGCGTCACGAGGTATGCAGTTTGAAAAAATGATTGAGCAAATTAAGTAAAGAATGTTCAAAAAGTCACCAAATGTTAAACTACAAATTTCTTCGTTGGCTTGTCTTTCCGGTCCTCATGTAGCAGTAACACAGAGGAACTTCTACTAAAATAGACCATGTCCTGTGGGCAACGTAGAGTCAGCACATCGCGCGCAAGTCCGGTCTCGGGGACTTCACCGCCTCGACCTTTTGTTTTTAATTTGGCACCTTTTTGAACTCGCACTAATTAAAATAAGCATGGACGGTAGGTATAAGGAGGAGAACCAATGAATTTATATGCACTTTTACTAACAATTGCAATCGCATTTTTAATCACCGTCCTTTTATCCCCGATATTTATTCCTTTTTTAAGACGATTGAAATTTGGACAAAGTATACGAGAAGAAGGACCGAAATCGCATGTGAAGAAAACAGGAACACCTACAATGGGTGGTTTGATGATTGTATTCAGTATTATTATTACTTCCCTGATTATGGCATCTAAATATTCGTTTCAATCTATCAGCTATGAGCTATGGCTCCTAATCTTTGTATTAGTAGGTTATGGTTGCTTGGGCTTTCTAGATGACTTTATTAAAGTTGCTCTTAAGCGAAATTTAGGATTAACTTCCAAACAGAAAATGCTGGGACAAGTAGTAATTGCGCTTGTATTTTATGTTATTTTAAGAATGAACAATTTTGATACATATATTCAAATTCCAGGTACAAACGTAGAGTGGGATCTTGGTTTTGGTTATGCACTATTAATCATTTTCATGCTAGTTGGTACTTCAAACGCTGTTAATTTAACAGATGGGTTAGATGGACTTTTAGCAGGGACAGCAGCAATTGCTTTTGGTGCATTTGGAATTCTGGCGTGGTCCGGTTTTCCACAAAATGAGGTAGCTATTTTTGCGCTTGCAACAGTTGGATCACTACTAGGGTTTCTTATTTTTAACGCCCATCCTGCGAAGGTTTTCATGGGTGATACTGGGTCATTGGCACTTGGTGGTTCATTGGCCGCAATTGCTATTTTAACGAAGCTGGAAATCCTACTCATCATTGTTGGTGGTGTTTTCGTAATTGAAACGTTATCCGTTATTATTCAGGTCATATCTTTTAAAACAACTGGCAAACGAGTATTTAAAATGAGTCCTTTACATCATCATTATGAACTAATGGGATGGTCTGAATGGCGAGTGGTCACTACTTTTTGGTCAGTCGGATTACTATTTGCAGCACTTGGTGTATATATAGAGGTGTGGTTTACATGAAAAAATTGACTAATTTTAATTATTCTCATGCATTAGTATTAGGTTTAGCGAAAAGTGGTACAGCTGCAGCTGATCTACTTTTATATAGTGGAATTAATGTACGTGTAAACGATAAGCTTTCAAACGAAACAGATGATGTTGTGTTGAGGTTAAAGAAAATGGGTGCTGAAGTGATTGTTGGTTCACATCCTCTTTCTGTGTTAAACAATATTGATGTAGTTATTAAAAACCCAGGTATTCCTTATGAAAATCCGGTTATTGTGGAGGCGCTTAACAATAACATTCCAATTTTGACTGAGATAGAATTTGTTAATGATTTAGTTGTGGATGGGAATATAATTGGCATAACCGGCTCCAATGGAAAAACTACCACAACCACACTTGCAACAAGTATGATAGCTGAGAGTAAATTACCTGTAAAAGTAGCAGGGAATATTGGAAAAGTAGCAACGGATGTTGCGCAAACTTTAAGCAAAAATGAAACATTGATATTAGAATTATCATCATTTCAATTATTGGGTATAAAGGATTTTAAACCTAATATAGCAGTCCTGTTAAATATTTATGAGGCCCATCTGGATTATCACAAAACAATGGAAAGCTATAAAAATGCAAAGTATAACATTTTTATGAACCAAACTTCTGAAGATTATGTGGTGTATAATCATGATGACCTTAACTTGAGAGAAGCCGTGATGGGTGCCAAATCCATTAAAGTACCCTTTTCCATTACAGAAAGACTAGAAAATGGAGCCTGGGCAGACGCAACGAGCATTTATTTTAAAGATGAAAAAGTCATGGATAAAAAGGATATTGTATTAGTTGGGGATCACAATATCGAAAATATTTTAGCTGCAATCTGTGCTGCGAAATTGAACGGTGCCAGTAGTGAAGCAGTACAAAAAGTTTTAAGAACGTTTTCGGGTGTTGAACATCGCTTTCAATTTGTAGCTAGAATTGATGATCGTTTATTTTACAATGATTCAAAAGGTACAAATATTTTAGCTACACAAAAGGCATTAGATTCATTTACACAACCTATTATTCTATTGGCTGGCGGCTTAGACAGAGGAAACGATTTTGATGAATTGCTGCCATACTTAAAAAATGTGAAGGCAATGGTATTATTTGGACAAACACAAATGAAGTTAAAAGACTTGGCCAATAAAGCGGGCATCACTGCTATTGAACTTGTTGAAGATGTCACTGCTGCCGTTGAGAAAGCCCATTCGTTATCAAGGCCTGATGATGTTATCCTGCTTTCACCAGCGTGTGCTAGTTGGGACCAGTTTAGTAGTTTTGAAGAACGAGGAGACATGTTTATAAAAGCGGTGCATACACTAGAGTAAGGGCATGTACAATTAGTCATTACTTTCTTAATAGTTCTATTAAAATGCCCTAATTTCTTTGTTCTAGGAAATGGGGTATTTTTTTGTTGCAAAAAGTGTTCAAAAACCAAAGTAAACCGGATTACCTGTTGTTAGGATTGGTAATAACATTATTGATTGTAGGAGTTGTCATGGTATTCAGTTCCTCCTATATCTGGGCAGATTATAAGTATGGTGACGCATATTTTTACCTTAAACGTCAATTGTTGTTTGTAGGAGTAGGTATTTGCGCGATGTTCTTTCTTATGATGACACCATACGGAATATGGAAAAAGTATTCTAAACTAATTTTATTAGTGTGCTTTGTTTTACTCGGACTTGTGTTAATTCCTGGTGTAGGGTTAGTTCGTGGTGGGGCACAAAGTTGGATTGGAGTAGGAGCATTTAGTATTCAGCCCTCAGAGTTTATGAAACTGGGATTGGTTATGTTTCTTTCCACTTATTTATCATTTAATCAAAAATACATTACATCTTTTAAAAAAGGTTTTTTCCCGTCTATTATCCTTGTGTTTACTGCATTCGGATTAATTATGCTTCAACCTGACTTAGGAACAGGGGTTGTTCTGGTTCTTACATGCATGGTACTAATTTTTACTGCTGGTGCTAAACTAACTCATTTTTTTGGTCTGGCAAGTTTAGGTGTAGTGGCTTTTCTATTACTAATCATTTCTGCACCATACCGAATTAAGCGGATAACCGCATTCATAAACCCATGGGAGGATCCTCTTGGTGATGGGTTTCAAATTATTCAATCGTTGTATGCAATAGGCCCTGGGGGATTAATGGGGGTAGGCTTAGGGGATAGTATACAGAAATATTTCTATCTACCAGAACCTCAAACAGACTTTATATTTGCTATTTTAGGTGAAGAACTAGGTTTTATTGGCGGAACTACCGTTATCATTCTATTTATCTTACTCTTTTGGCGAGGAATTAAAATCGCCCTTACCACACAAGATGAATTTGGAAGATATTTAGCTTTAGGTATTACGACGATGCTAGCAATCCAGGTAATGATAAATATTAGTGTAGTTATCGGATTAATTCCAGTAACTGGTATTACATTACCATTTTTGAGCTATGGTGGATCATCGCTAACACTAACCCTTTGTGCAGTTGGAATATTATTAAATATTAGCAGGTCTTCCACAATTTAATAGTTATAGAAACAAATGGTTAAAACGTACTGCCATAATGCTTAAAAAATCAATTTTTCTAGGCGATATTTACTACATATATATGTACGTAGTATGATATAATTCATGTAACAAAATGAAACGGCATTCTTTAGTGCCGTTTTATTCTGTTAATTTGGTATAAAGGAAGAAATAGAATGAGTAAAAAGAAAGTTGTTTCGATTGAGGAGCGCATTCCAAAGCTGAAACAAGCTCGTAAAAAGAAAGCGAATAGACGTTTGATATTTTATCTTTCTATTTTTTTCTTATTAATATCAATTATTGTGTATTTGCAATCTTCACTGAGTCATGTACATACAATTGAGGTCACCGGTAATACAGCGTTATCGGACGAGGAAGTTGTTGAAAAAAGCAATTTAACTACCGATACGAATATTTGGATGATTGATCAATCCGAGATTAAAAACAAATTAGACGGAAACCCAATTATAGATTCCGTTGAAATTAACAAGAAATTGCCTTGGACAGTCGAAATTGCCATTCAGGAGTTTAAACGGATTGGTTATATAAAAAAAGAAGGCTTTTTTTATCCTGTTTTGGGAAGTGGCAAGGTTTTATCGAAATTGAAAAAAGAAACAAGCAGTGGTGATGCTCCATTATTGTTAGATTTCGATGATGAATCTACCTTAAACAAAATGACAAATGAGCTAATGAAACTTCCGCAAAATATTCGAAACATGATTTCTGAAATTCATTGGCAACCAAAAGATGATAATAAGAATAAGATAGTACTTTATATGAGTGATGGTAATATGGTAGATGGAACAATAAGAAATTTTGCTGAAAAAATGAAAGTATATCCATCTATCGTTGCTCAGCTTGATCCAAATAGTAAGGGGATCATTCATATTGGAGTAGGTGTATATTTTGAATCCTTTGAGGATAAAACAAAGGACAAAAAAATTGAAGAAACAACTGCAGAGTAAATAAGTATTTAAAAATTTACTGACTAATTTTCTTTGAAAGTCATATATAGGCTGTTGTTAACGAACAGTTTAGTATGGAATAAAGTAAGTGCAAAAAGGTATGTACTAAAAAAAAATTCATTAAATCAGTAGAAAATTAAAGGAATTCTATGATTATTGTAGAATTACTCATAATATATTTTATTTTTACCGTATATTACGATAGAATAATAGATTATAATACTATATGGATTATGACTCGTAATTTGAAATGTGAAACGTGGCTAAAAATAAAATTGTTGTAAGGAATTGGGAGGTGCCTTTCTTTGAATCAAAGTGAGATTTTAGTTAGTTTAGATATTGGAACATCAAAAATAAAAGTTATCATTGGTGAAGTTGTAAATGATTCATTAAATATTATTGGAGTGGGTTCTGCTAAATCAAACGGCATGAAAAAAGGTGCTATAGTTGATATAGATCAAACTGTAAACTCTATTAGAAATGCTGTGGAACAAGCAGAACGCATGGTAGGCATGGAAATTGATAGAGTAATTGTTGGTATAAATGGTAATCATATTCAATTGCAATCATGCCATGGTGTGGTAGCAGTTCAGAGTGAAAATCGTGAAATAGACAATGAAGACATAACACGTGTAATTGATGCAGCACAAGTACTTTCAATCCCCCCAGAACGAGAAATCATTGATGTCATTCCAAAACAATTTATTGTAGATGGCTTGGATGAAATAACCGACCCAAGAGGCATGATTGGCGTTCGGTTGGAAATGGAAGGGACGATTATTACGTGTTCCAAAACGGTCTTACATAATATATTAAAATGTGTGGAGCGTGCCAATTTGCAAGTATCTGATATTTGCCTGCAACCACTTGCATCAGGTTCAATTGCATTATCAATGGACGAAAAGAATCTTGGTGTAGCTTTAATCGATGTTGGAGGTGGATGCTCAACTGTCTCAATCTTTGAAAATGATCATCTAGTATCTACTAGTGTTGTTCCTTTAGGTGGGGATAACATTACAAAAGACTTATCCATTGGATTACGAACTTCTACAGAGGAAGCAGAAGACGTCAAGGTGAATTACGGTCATGCTTTTTTTGATGAAGCACAAGAAAGTGAAACATTTGATGTTTCCACTATTGGAAGTAACACGAAACAAACTTATAACCAGCTACAAATTGCTGATATGATTGAAGCAAGACTTGAAGAAATTTATGCATTTGCAGAACGAGAAATCCGAAAAGCAGGATTTCAAGGATTACCTGGTGGTTATGTACTAACAGGTGGTACAATGAAAATGACAGGTGTACTAGAGCTTGCTCAAGATTTATTTCAATCAAATGTAAGAATGGCTATTCCGGATTATATTGGGGTTAGAGAACCACAATTTACTGCAGGTGTGGGTATCTTGCAATTTGCTTATCGTAATGCGAAAATACAAGGAAAAGACTTATTTCCAGCTGTAATTGAACATACAGATGAACCAAAACCGAAACGTACGAAAAAGCAAACAAGTACAAAAGAACCATCAGAAAAAACGAAAAAAGAATCAGGGATTGCTAATATTTTCAAATATTTTTTTGATTGATAGAATGTCCTGTTAGTTTATTAGAAATAAAACTCTTGTAATTTGCAAATTAGGAGGAACAAATATGTTAGAGTTTGATACAAATATGGATCAATTAGCATCAATAAAAGTCATCGGTGTTGGTGGTGGCGGTAGTAACGCTGTAAATCGCATGATAGAACACGGGGTACAGGGCGTAGAATTTATTGCCGTGAACACAGATGCACAGGCATTGAATCTATCAAAAGCGGAAGTTAAACTCCAAATCGGTGGAAAGTTAACACGTGGTCTCGGGGCTGGAGCAAATCCTGAGGTCGGTAAAAAAGCCGCTGAAGAAAATAAAGAACAAATCGAAGAGGTATTACAAGGTGCAGATATGATATTTGTAACTGCTGGAATGGGTGGCGGTACTGGCACAGGTGCTGCACCGGTAATTGCATCAATTGCAAAAGAGTTAGGTGCATTAACAGTTGGTGTAGTGACTCGCCCGTTCACTTTTGAGGGTCGCAGGCGATCAGTACAAGCAGTTTCAGGTATAGATGCATTGAAAAGTAGTGTAGATACATTAATTGTCATTCCAAATGATCGTTTGTTAGAGATTGTAGATAAAAATACACCAATGTTAGAAGCATTCCGTGAAGCGGATAATGTACTTCGTCAAGGTGTACAAGGTATCTCTGACTTAATTGCTAAACCAGGATTAATTAACGTTGACTTTGCTGATGTTAAAACAATTATGTTTGATAAAGGTTCTGCGCTAATGGGTATTGGTGTTGCTACTGGAGAAAACCGCGCAACAGAAGCTGCTAAAAAAGCAATATCATCTCCATTACTAGAAACTTCAATCGATGGAGCTCATGGGATATTGATGAATATTACCGGTGGAGATAATCTAAGCCTATATGAAGTACAAGAAGCTGCCGATTTAGTAACTTCTGCTGCAGATAACGAGGTAAATGTTATATTTGGTTCAGTTATTAATGAAAATTTAAAAGATGAAATTATCGTTACGGTTATTGCAACTGGATTTGATGAAAATCAAAAAGTTGATAATACACCAAAACAGCGACCGATTATTAATCATAAGCAACAAGCTCCGTCTAGACAATATGACGAAAACCCTAGAGAAACAAGACAGCAGCAACAACCGCAACAACAACAGCAACAACAACAACCACAATCTAATCGTGTTAAACAGGAAGACGATACTTTAGATATCCCAACTTTCTTACGTAACCGAAATAGAAACAGATAATAGATCGATAATGAAAAGCAAACATTCTGGAGAGCGTCAGGATGTTTGCTTTTTTAATGCTCAAAAGTAAAAATTAATGACTTGATTTTTCCAGTCCCTACCTTTTTTGGACGTTTCTGCTTTTCAATTCGAATCTATTTCTCCGACAATCCCTCCGATAAGAAGTTAAAAATAGCCCTTTTCTGCTTACAAGAAGCGACAGACTTTTTTCTCAATCTCCCTTATACTTTTTATAATTCAACTAATACATCGTAATTTATTTGAGTGGAAAGGAAGGGAGAAGTGACAATTTATGTTGATGTAATATGGATGCTCAATTTTCTATTTGACATGATGATAATTATGTTAACACTGATTTTGGCAAAGGTAAGTACTAGTAAAAAAAGAATAATTTTAGGTTCGTTTGTCGCTTCAATGATTGTTCCCATTTCTATCTATTTCCCAGATTCATTTATTACTAGTGTAGTTGGGAAATTCATGTATTCGCTCATAATAATTTTGTGTGTATACTCTTACCGATCAATGTATCAATTATTTCGACTACTGTTTTTATTCTACTTTGTAACATTCACTATAGGAGGTGGTTTAATAGCCTTACACTTTATGTTAGAGAGTCCATTTGGGGTTTCAGCAAATGGGATTCTTACGTTTAATAAGGGATATGGTGATCCAATTAGCTGGATATTTGTAATTGTAGGTTTCCCTATCATTTGGAGTTTTACGAAAAGAAGTATGGACAAGCACGCTGTAGAAAAGATTCGTTATGATCAGTTGTGCCCGATAACACTTCAAATGAATAACAAGTCATTATCAACAACAGGCTATATCGATAGTGGGAACCAATTAGTTGATCCATTAACAAAAAGCCCTGTAGTTATCTGCGATGAACCTTTTTTAAAACAATACTTTTCTGATGAAGAATGGGAAGCCATTAAAAAAGCATGTGACCTCCTGGATTTTGATGCCATTCCTAAAAAGTGGGAAAGTCGTATACATATTGTTCCATTTCAAGGTGTAGATGGAAAATCTTCTTATATGATGGCTATCAAACCAGATAATATAAAAATACTGTATGATGAAAATGAAATTATAACCAATAAGTTATTAATTGGAATTCAGTTTTCTGATTTAACTAAAGATAAACGTTATCATTGTTTACTACATCCTCAAATTATAAAATTGGCAGCTGTTCATTCAGCCTAACGAAGAAAAGCGAAGGCGACTGTTTAGCGACGTACAAATAGATAGGACTGTGAAGATACGTCGAACTTTACGTACCTTTCAACAGGACTAACTATTCGCTAGTCGCTAGGAGCCGTAGCTGGACAGAGAAAAGCAAAGGCGACTGTTCCAGTAGCGGACGCGTTGAAGCTAGAATGATTAATGAAAAGGAGCGATTAACCTTGAAAATGTGGAAACTTCGAATACAGTTATGGTGGTATAAGCTATTAATTAAACTGGGCTTTAAAGCTGATGAAATATACTATATAGGCGGTAGTGAAGCGTTACCTCCACCACTATCTAAACCTGAAGAGCAATCGTTATTAAAGCGATTACCAACTGGTGATAAAGCAGCTAGAGCTATGTTAATTGAACGAAACCTGCGTTTGGTGGTATACATTGCGCGTAAGTTTGAAAATACAGGTATCAACATAGAAGATTTAATTAGTATAGGAACAATCGGTTTAATAAAAGCAGTGAATACATTTAAACCAGAAAAACAAATTAAACTTGCTACGTATGCTTCACGGTGTATTGAAAATGAAATATTAATGTATCTGCGAAGAAGTAATAAATTAAAATCTGAAATATCGTTTGATGAACCACTTAATATAGATTGGGATGGAAATGAATTATTATTGTCAGATGTCTTAGGGACAGATGATGATGTCATCACAAAGAATCTAGAAAAAACTGTGGACAAAGACTTATTGAAAAATGCATTGTCCCACCTGAACAACAGAGAAAAACAGATCATGGAATTACGCTTTGGATTAATTGGTCAAGAAGAAAAAACACAAAAAGATGTTGCGGATATGTTAGGAATTTCACAATCCTATATTTCCAGATTAGAAAAAAAGATTATCCGTCGTTTGAAAAAAGAATTTAATAAAATGGTATAGCCTTACACCCAGTTGAAAAGCACCTCATATTTTACATTTTTTGTCGAATTCGATTTGCATAAAAAACCTTTTACGCGGAGATACTGTCCATGAACAGCATCGCTAACTGGGAGGGCAGAATCGATATGATTAGACATAAGGTTGAGATATGTGGTGTTGATACATCGAAATTACCCGTATTAAAAAATGAAGAAATGCGTAAATTGTTCGTGAAAATGCAAGATGGAAACTTATCTGCTAGAGAAGAACTAGTAAATGGGAATTTACGTTTAGTATTAAGTGTTATTCAACGATTTAATAATCGTGGTGAGTATGTAGACGATCTTTTTCAAGTAGGTTGTATTGGATTAATGAAATCAATAGACAATTTTGATTTAGGCCATAATGTTAAATTTTCTACTTATGCAGTCCCAATGATCATAGGAGAAATTAGAAGGTATTTGAGAGACAACAATCCGATACGTGTTTCACGATCATTACGTGATATTGCATATAAAGCATTACAAGTTAGAGAAAGTCTAGTTAACAAAACTTCCAAAGAACCCACATCTATGGAGATAGCAGAAGAATTAGGAATACCGCAGTCAGATATAGTATTTGCATTAGATGCTATTCAAGATCCTGTCTCATTGTTTGAACCAATCTACAATGATGGGGGCGACCCAATTTTTGTGATGGATCAATTAAGTGATGATACGGATAAAGATTCTACCTGGGTAGACAAGCTTTCTTTGAAGGAAGGTATGCACCGGTTGAACGAAAGAGAAAAAATGATTGTTAACAAACGATTTTTCCAAGGAAAAACCCAAATGGAGGTCGCTGATGAAATAGGCATTTCACAAGCACAGGTGTCACGCCTAGAAAAAGCAGCCATCCACCAAATGAACAAACAAATGTTTGAATAAAAAAGAAAAGCGAAGGCGACTGGTCAGAAGCAGACGCATAAGTAAGGAACCGTAGAATGCATGGGTTTTAGCATTCGGAGTGTTCCTTGCTTATGACGGCAGCTTCTAGGAGCCGCAGCTAGACAATAACGAAAGCGGAGTGGGCTTGCTAAGCGTCGAAATGCGTAAGCGAAGGACCGTAGAGCACACGGGCTTCGTGCTCGGAGTGTCAATTGCTTACGTCACGAGTCGCTAGCCCGCGCAGCTAGACAATAAAGAAAAGCGGAGTGGGATTAGCTAGATTCCGTAACTTATAAGGAACTGATTAGAACAGATGAAATTTTATCTGTTCTTTTTTGTTGTCTTTTATGAAAAATTTATTAAACCTCGCATATAGTTTTAATAAGGTAGGTGATTATAATGATAAAACTTTCAGAGTTACAAATGAAAGAAATTATTGTCATTGAAAACGGGACACGGTTAGGACATATTTCTGATTTGGAAATCGACGCGACAAATGGACGAATACTTGCATTAATTATTCAAATAAAAGAAGGCAAGAATGGGATGTTTGCAAAATCCGGAGAAATGATTATTGGGTGGAATCAGATTAAAACAATAGGAGAAGATGTGATTTTAGTGCAATTGAAAGAAAACCCACTTTTATTAAGTGGTAATTCAAATTTCAATTAATAACTGCTGTAACTATGATAAAATGGGACGATAACTTTTATGGAGGTAAATATGTTGGAACCCTTTTGTCAGGAAAATAAATCAGTACTAACGTTAAAAAGTTGGAGAGAATTACACCCCTCTCTAAAAGTTGGTTTTACGACGCGTGAGGGAGGAATTAGCAAATTCCCGTTTGAATCATTTAATATGGGATTACATGTGTCAGATAATGAACAAGACGTCATTTACAATCGTAAGCTGCTTGCTGAGAAAATCGGTATGACAATGGAAACATGGGTTAGTGGTGAACAAATTCATGGAACAAATGTGGAAATAATTACTGATAAAGCTAAGGGAAGGGGTGCTTTCTCCTATGAAAATTCCCTGCCAGGCATTGATGGACTTATCACCAATCAGAAAGATATTGTTTGTACAGCCTTTTTTGCTGACTGTGTGCCATTGTTCTTTTTTGATCAAAAAACAGGCTATGCCGGAATTGCTCATGCAGGTTGGAATGGCACTGTTAACGGTATTGGTAAAGAAATGATTAATAAATTTGTTCAACTAGGTGGAAGTATCGATACAATAAAAGTTGCTGTAGGGCCTTGTATATCGCGAGATGCATATGAGGTGGATGAACACGTTATTAAAAATCTTACTAAAGAACAAATAATAAACACAACAAGAAAACAAAAGAATCACCATTATTTATTAGACCTGAAGATGTTAAATATAGAAATCCTTTTACAAAGTGGTGTTTTACGTCATAATATAGATGTAACAAATTATTGCACGTATCAGCAAAAAGAACTATTTTTTTCACATCGACGTGATCATGGCAAAACAGGAAGAATGCTAGGATTTATTGGTTTCGGGTCATGATTAGCTTTGAAAGGGGACCTAGTAATTGTGTTAGTAGCAGAAAACTTAACTAAAATACAATCGACCATACAAACAGCCTGTGATAAGAGTAATCGAGAACCGAATGAAATAACCATTATCGGAGTGACGAAATATGTTACAATAGAACGAACAGAAGAAGCGATTCAGGCTACAATTGAAAATCTTGGGGAAAATCGTTTAGAAGGTTTTCAAGAAAAATATGAACACTTCAAAGATAGGGCGAAATGGCATTTTATTGGCACGTTACAATCTAGAAAAGTGAAGGACATAATTGATAAGGTTGATTTCATACATTCGCTAGATCGTAAATCGTTAGCAAAAGAAATAGACAAGCGTTCCACTCATCCTATCGACTGCTTTATTCAAGTAAATGTTAGTGGTGAGGAATCAAAGCATGGGATTGCACTCAAGGATGTTGAATCATTTATATCTACACTTGCGGATTATACAAACGTTCAAGTTGTTGGTTTGATGACAATGGCACCGCATACGGATGATTATGAAGTAATACGGCAAACGTTTAAATCACTTCGAGAAAAAAGGGATCAGATTAGGAACAAAAATGAATCCCATGCTCCATGTACCTATCTTTCGATGGGAATGAGTAATGACTATGAGATTGCTATTGAGGAAGGTGCCACTCATATACGAATTGGTTCAGAGTTAGTTGGATCAAAAAACTAGTGAGGTGTAAACATAACATGAGTATAAAAAACAAGATTAAAACATTTTTCACCATGGATGATGAATATGAATACATGGAGGAGCAGGAACAAGAAGGTGAGTCTACTTCAATTCCAGATCACAAACAATCAAAACAAAACGTTGTGAATTTAAAAAGTATGCAACAGACACCATCGAAAGTGGTTTTAAGTGAACCAAGGTCTTACGGTGAAGCGCAAGAGATAGCTGATAATATTGTAAACAGAAGAGCTGTGGTTATCAATTTACAACGTGTAGATCGCGGACAAGCGAAGCGGATTGTTGATTTTTTAAGCGGGACGGTTTATGCCATTAATGGTGATATTCAGAAGCTTGGAGCAGATACATTTCTATGTACACCTGATAATGTAAATGTGTCTGGCTCCATTACAGATGCATTTGAAGAAGAAAACGATATTGAAAAAGGATGGTAGCACATAATGAATCAATTGTTTACACTACTTTATTATGGTTTAGAAATATATAGTTTCGCCTTGATTATTTATATCTTCATGTCATGGTTTCCAGGAGCACGGGAATCAGCAATAGGAAGGTTTCTAACAAACATATGTGAACCTTTTCTAGAGCCTTTCCGTAAAATCATTCCACCATTTGGTGGGCTTGACTTGTCACCACTTGCGGCAATTTTTGTGTTATTTTTGGCAAGGGATTATGGATTACCAGTATTTTTCAATATGTTGGCTGGTTTATTTTAAAAAATGGACATTTATCAGCATTTTAGAAAAGAAGAACATCCTTTCATAACCCGAGTATTATCCTGGAAGGAGCAAGTGGAGAGATCGTATCAATCTATTTTGACAGACTTTTTGGATCCAAGAGAACAACAAATTATTACCAGTCTGATTGATACAGACGGTGACGATTTGATTATACAATTATTTGGTGGAGGCCAGTATTCTGAAAGAAAGCGTGCCATCATTGCACCAGATTATGAAGAAGTCAGGCAAGAAGACTTTGGTGTTACTATCATGCAAGCAACATACCACGAAAAATTCATTTCACTGTCTCATGGTGATGTAATGGGATCATTTTTATCACTTGGCCTTGAACGAAAAAAACTTGGTGACATCGTTGTGCATGATGGGTTGGTACAAATCTTATTATCTGATGATATTTGTACATATGTTTTGATGAATTTAACAACGGTTAAAAAGGCTACTATTAAACTTGAAACAAAACCGGTTAGTGCTTTAGTTGAGATAGCACTAAATTGGACCTTAGAAGACAAGCTTGTGTCGTCAATGAGACTTGATACTATAATTAAAGAGATATATTCCATCTCCCGCCAGAGTGCTGCAGATAGCATTACGAAGAAACTTGTAAAAGTAAACTATCGAGTAGTGCACGACCGATCATTTTCTGTGCAGGCGAATGATTTAATTTCGTTCAAAGGGAAAGGAAGAAGTAAAGTAGAGCGTATAAACGGCAAAACGAAAAAAGAAAAGTGGAAAATTACAATAGCAAAATTGAAATAATTTGATAAACACGCAGGATTTTAGGATAATGTGTCGAATCAAATTATATAGACGGTAATTATACTGAGTAAATGACATTGGTACATAAATAAAGTAAGGAGGTGGCCTTGTGCCATTAACACCATTAGATATCCATAACAAAGAATTCACAAGAAGTTTTCGAGGTTATGACGAGGATGAGGTAAACGAATTTTTAGATCAAGTTATTAAGGATTACGAACTGGTAATACGTGAAAAAAAAGATTTAAAAGAAAAAGTGGAACAATTAAACGAGAAGCTTGGTCATTTTACCAACATTGAAACAACATTGAATAAATCCATTCTGATTGCCCAGGAAACTGCAGAAGAAGTACGAGGAAATGCTATGAAAGAATCTAAATTAATTATTAAAGAATCTGAAAAGAATGCAGACCGGATCATTAACGAGGCTCTTAATAAGTCACGTCGTATTTCAATGGATGTAGAAGAATTAAAAAAACAAGCAAAAGTTTTTCGCACTCGCTTAAAGATGCTTGTTGAAGCTCAATTAGAGATGATTGGGACGGATGATTGGGATCAATTATTCGATGTGGATTTAGGTGAAGAACTGGAATTAGCAGAAAATAAATCGTAGTTCTTGACGTTTGCTGTAATTTTACATATTATTATAAAATAACGATAACATTAAATAAAGAAATATACATGGATGGAGACAGTATAATTGTTTAATCTGTTTAAGCGAGCTAGGAAATGGTGTAAGCCTGGTACAGAAAACTTTTGGAAGATCACTCCTGAGTATCCAATCAATTCTATTGTGAGGAGAATTGGACGTATCGTTCACGTTACGAACTTTCGAGTGAATTTAAATTTAAAGTGAATTTAAGTTTATAAGGGTGGTACCGCGAGTCTTCTCGTCCCTTTTTGGGATTAGGAGGCTTTTTTTAATATATTGAACCATGTTACAAGGAGGAAGGAAATAAATTATGGATTATAAAGACACATTACTTATGCCGAAAACTGAATTCCCGATGCGAGGAAATTTACCGAATAAAGAACCACTTCGTCAACAACAATGGGAAGATGATAATATTTATGAAAAAGGACAAAACCGTACAAAAGATCGTCCTATGTTTATTTTGCATGATGGGCCACCCTATGCTAATGGAGATTTGCATATGGGCCATGCGTTAAATAAAGTCTTAAAGGATTTTATTACGCGTTACAAGTCAATGACAGGGTATAGCGCTCCCTATGTACCTGGTTGGGATACACATGGATTACCGATTGAGACCGCTTTAACAAAGAATAAAAAAATTAAAAGAAAAGAATTAAGTATCGCTGAGTTTAGACAAAAGTGTGCAGAGTATGCGATGGAACAAATTGAAAATCAGCGGACACAATTTAAACAACTAGGTGTTCGAGGAGATTGGGATAACCCATATATTACGTTAACGAAGGATTATGAAGCAGCTCAAATTAAGGTTTTCGGTGAGATGGCAAACAAAGGCTATATTTACAAAGGATTGAAGCCAGTTTACTGGTCTCCATCGTCTGAATCAGCTTTAGCTGAAGCGGAGATTGAATACCATGATAAACGCTCGCCATCTATTTATGTATCGTTTGAAGTAACGGACGGAAAAGGTCTGCTTGATGGTGGGGAAAAATTTATTATCTGGACCACTACACCATGGACTATTCCAGCCAACCTGGGAATAAGTCTGCACCCTGAATTTGAGTATGTTGTCGTTCAAGAAAAAGATGAAAAATATGTAGTAGCACAGGAGTTACTTGAAGCAGTATCTGCCGAATTAGAGTGGGAAAATTCAGAAGTGGTTAAAACATTTAAAGGTAAAGAAGCTGATAACATTATAACAAGACATCCATTTTATGATAGAGATTCTATTGTAATGTTAGGAGATCATGTTACGACCGAAGCTGGAACTGGCTGTGTCCATACTGCACCAGGTCATGGTGAAGATGACTTTTATGTTGCGAAACAATATGGTTTAGAGGCGCTATGCCCGGTCGACGATAAAGGTGTCTTTACAAATGAAGCACTTGGTTATGAAGGTTTATTTTACGATAAAGCAAACAAACCAATAACAGACAAACTTGAGGAAGTTGGAGCATTACTAAAACTTACGTTCATTACACATTCGTACCCACATGACTGGCGTACAAAAAAACCAACAATTTTCCGTGCTACATCACAATGGTTTGCGTCTATTAAAGATTTCCGTCAAGAGATTTTGGACGAAATTAAACGTATAAATTGGTACCCAAACTGGGGAGAAACTAGACTATATAACATGGTCCGTGACCGTGAAGATTGGTGTATTTCACGCCAACGCGCATGGGGTGTGCCAATTCCGGTCTTTTATGCGGAAGATCAAACACCAATCATTACGGAAGAAACGGTTACACATATTTCTAAGTTATTTAGTGAGCACGGTTCGAATGTATGGTTTGAAAGAGAAGCTAAAGAATTATTACCAGAAGGATTTAGTTCAGAGCATAGTCCAAATGGTACGTTTACGAAAGAAACGGATATTATGGATGTTTGGTTTGATTCAGGTTCTTCACACGAAGCAGTGTTAGTTGGACGGGATGATCATAGAAGACCTGCAGATGTTTATTTAGAGGGAAGTGACCAGTATCGTGGGTGGTTTAACTCATCTCTATCAACTTCAGTAGCAGTAACTGGAAAAGCACCATATGAAAATATTATAAGTCATGGATTTGTTTTAGATGGTAATGGGCGAAAAATGAGTAAATCTTTAGGTAACATTATGAGCCCATCAAAGGTTCAAAAGCAGTTGGGTTCCGATATCATCCGTTTATGGGTTTCATCCGTGGATTATCAGGCAGATGTACGTATTTCTCAGGATATATTAAAACATGTATCAGAGGCATATCGTAAGATTAGAAATACATTCCGCTTTATGCTAGCAAACTTAGCAGACTTTAATCCAGAGACAGATCGAATTGATGTGAATAATTTACAAGAAGTTGATCAATATATGCTTCATCGCCTAAACCAATTAAATGAAAATGTAAGATCAGGCTATGATAAATATGAATTCTCAACTATTTACCATCAAATTCATAACTTCTGTGCCGTAGATTTAAGTTCATTTTATCTCGATTTTGCAAAAGATATTTTATATATCGAGGCAGCTGATAATGTACGCCGTAGAAGCATTCAAACCGTTTACTATGATATTGTAACAACACTTGTACAATTACTGACACCGATTATTCCACACACTACTGAAGAGGTATGGGAGTATATTCCTGGAACAGATGCAGAAAGTGTTCAGTTAACGGATATTCCTGAACCTCAAACCATTTTTGATAAAAATGATCAAGATAAATGGGATCTCTTTATGAGTATTCGCGATGATGTATTTAAGGCACTAGAGGAAGCACGTAGCGAAAAAATAATTGGTAAATCATTAGAGGCAAAATTAAAAATTGTAGCCAAAGATGAGAAGACTAAAGAAGTATTAAGCCAAATTAAACATGTCCATCAGTTATTGATTGTTTCTGAAGTAGAATTAAGTGCTAATGCTGAAGGAACAACAGCATATCGTTATGTAGATGTGAAGGTGGAAAAACATCCAGGTGAAAAATGTGAACGTTGTTGGATTGCATCAGAAACCGTTGGAGAAGATAAAGAACACCCTGAATTATGTACACGTTGTGCAGCTATTGTAAAAGAAAATTATTCTGTATAGAAAAGCGGAGCGGGCTTGCTCAGCGGCGAAATGCGTAAGCAAGAGACCGTAGAGCACATGAGCTTTGTGTTCGGAGTGTCAATTGCTTACGTCACGAGCCGCTATCCCGTGCAGCTAGACAATAAAGAAAGGCGGAGCGGGGTTGCTCAGCGGCGAAATGCGTAAGCAAGGGACCGTAGAGCACATGGGCTTCGTGTTCGAAGTGTCAATTGCTTACGTCACGAGCCGCTATCCCGTGCAGCTAGACAATAAAGAAACCTCCTCTAAAGCAGAGGGGGGTTTTTTATGATAAAATAATGAAAGATAATAAACGAATCGGGGGAAGATGAATGTACGTGTATTACATAATTGCAGTAATCCTCGTTGTAATTGATCAAATTACAAAATGGATAGTTGTTAAAAATATGGAATTGTATGAACAAATTACAATAGTACAAGACTTTTTTTATTTTACATCACATCGTAATAAAGGGGCCGCTTGGGGTATTCTAGAAGGAAAAATGGTCTTTTTTTACATCGTTACTACGATTGTGATTATAGGTGTTATCTATTATATGGAAAAGTATGCGAAAGATAGTAAACTTCTAGCCATTTCCTTAAGTTTTATTCTTGGGGGAGCAATTGGGAATTTTATTGATCGCATATTTCGTGGGGAAGTAGTTGATTTCTTGGATTTTATCATTTTCGGCTATGATTACCCGATTTTTAATGTTGCCGATTCCTCGTTAGTAGTTGGAGTAATTCTTGTGTTAATAGCAACATTTCTTGATGAGAAAAAGAAAGGAAATAAAACCGTATGACTATAAATCAATATGAAGTGCAAGCTCACCAGAATAAGGAAAGAATTGATAAGCTTTTGGCTGATATAAACCCAGATAATTCAAGATCACAAGTTCAGACATGGATTAACGATGGTTATGTAAAAGTAAATGATGAAGAAGTCAAAGCTAAACATAAGTGTCACGAAGGTGATGTAATAAAATGGTCCATTCCTGAATCAAAGCCATTGGAAGTAGATGCTGAAAATATTCCGCTTGATATTATTTATGAGGATGCTGATGTCATTGTTGTTAATAAGCCAAAAGGAATGGTAGTTCATCCATCTGCTGGCCACACTGGCGGCACACTTGTAAATGCGTTGCTATATCATTGCAAAGGTTTATCAGGGATAAATGGTATTGAACGTCCTGGAATTGTTCACCGAATTGATAAAGACACAAGTGGTTTACTCGTCGTTGCAAAGAACGATATTGCTCATACAAGTCTCGCTGAACAATTATCAGGTAAAAAGGTAGAACGAAAATATGAGGCAGTAGTCCATGGTATTATCGAACACGAAACTGGCATGATTGATGCTCCAATTGGTCGTGACCCAAAGGATCGACAGAAAATGGGGATTGTCAATGATGGTAAACCTGCTGTGACACATTTTAGTGTTTTAAATCGTTATGGTCATTACACACATGTTGAATGTCAGCTAGAAACAGGTCGTACACATCAAATTCGTGTTCACTTCAGATACATTGACTTTCCACTGGTTGGTGATCCAAAGTATGGTCCAAGAAAAACATTGGATGCAGGTGGACAGGCGTTACATGCAAAATCAATAGGATTTACCCACCCACGCACAAAAGAATGGCTTCAGTTTAAGGCGGATCCACCACAAATCTTTGTGGATTTAATCGAGCAGATTGAAAAAATGTATTGACACTTGTTACGGAGTTTGTCATACTAAAACAAATGAATAAATGAACCTTTAAAGGTAGTCCCGTGAGGCTAAAAAGGAATCGGATGTAAATGCATAGATATAAGTTTATGCACAATCAAATCCCTTTTTTCCTCATGGAGAAAAGGGATTTTTTTATCGAGGTGTATAATAATGATAGAAAAGACAGTAGTGCTAGATCAACCTGCGATCAACCGAGCATTGACACGAATCGCACATGAAATAGTTGAAAAAAATAAGGGTGGAGAAAATCTGGTTCTGATTGGCATCAAGACTCGCGGTGTTCCAATCACAAAAAGGTTACAGGATAAAATAAGGCAAATAGAAAATGTGACTGTTCCGATTGGTGAATTAGATATTACTTTATACCGAGATGATTTAAAAAAGAATTCACCTACGAACGAACCAGAATTAAAGGATACCAATATAGATGTAGATTTAACAAACAAAAGTATTATTTTAATTGATGATGTACTATTTACTGGTCGTACGGTTCGAGCTGCAATGGATGCAGTGATGGATCTTGGGAGACCATCACAAATTCAATTGGCAGTGCTGATTGATCGGGGACATCGGGAATTACCAATTCGCGCTGATTATGTAGGCAAGAACATTCCTACATCTGATGAAGAAGTAATCGTTGTACAGTTAGATGAAACAGATCAACTTGATCAAGTTAGTATTTATGGAAAATAAAAGCGCAAGCGCCCGTTAGCGACGTATGGACTGAGCCCGTGCAACATCGAACATTCTTCCGCAGGAGGTAAAGGAAGTCCACTAGTCGCTGGGAGCTGGAGCTAGACAAATAAATAGTAAACCTTTAACTGAATCCAGTGAGATTTAAAAGGTTGTCAATGTTACGTGTCAATTGTACACGTATACCTCTTTGCGACCTTTGCAAAGAGGTATTTTTAATACATTAAAAAGGGGCGAATAGAAGATGAAACATTTTGTGTCGACAAAAGATCTAACAACAGAAGAGATGCTAACTTTGCTAAATCTAGCTGAGAGCTATCGGAAACATCCTCTTCAACTTGATCAACAACTATTTGCTGCAAATCTATTTTATGAACCAAGTACCAGGACCAAAATGAGCTTCCTAGTCGCACAGAAAAAACTAGGAATGGAAACATTGGACTTGCAGATGGAAGCATCGAGTGTGACAAAAGGTGAATCTTTATATGATACTTCGAAAACATGTGAATCGATAGGTGCCAATCTCTTAGTTATTCGCCACCAGAATGATAACTGGTATAACGATTTTACTGATCATTTTCCAATTCCGATTATAAATGCAGGTGCTGGAAAAGGAGAGCATCCAACACAATGTATGCTTGACCTATTAACTATTTACCAAGAATATGGACAATTTACTGGATTAAACGTTGCCATAACAGGTGACATCAAACATAGCAGGGTTGCCAGGTCAAACGCTCAAGCACTGAAAACGCTTGGAGCAAACGTATATTTTGTAGCGGCGCCTGGATTTGAGGATACTACACTCGATTTCCCTTACATTTCAATTGACGAAGCTGTTGATATGTGTGATGCCTTGATGCTACTGAGAATTCAACATGAACGCCATAATGGTGACCAATATGATGCAACATCTTATCATGAGTCGTACGGTCTCACGATAGAACGTGAGAAGAAGATGCAAGACCACGCAATTATTTTACACCCTGCTCCCGTCAACCGGGGAGTAGAAATAGCATCAGGGTTAGTGGAGTGTAATCGTTCAAGAATTTTTAAACAGATGAATAACGGTGTATGTGTAAGAATGGCAATTATTACAACATTATTAAAGGAATGGGGAATGCATAATGAGAACTTTACTTATAAATGCAACACGCTTAGCAGAATCAAATGAGAAGGAAAAAGTTGATATTTTAATTGAAAATAAACTCATCAAAAAAATTGCTTCAACCATTGCGGAGGATGCAGAACAAGTCATAGATTGTGAAAACAAGTTAATTTTTCCAGGATTTATCGATGTGCATATTCACTTGCGAGAACCAGGTGGGGAGCATAAAGAGACAATTGAAACTGGTACGAAAGCTGCAGCAAGAGGTGGTTTCACAACGGTATGCGCAATGCCAAATACATCACCTGTCCCAGATAACGTGGAAAGTGTTCAAGCATTGTTCGACAAAATCAATGAAACAGCGATTGTTCGTGTTTTACCGTATGCCGCTATTACAAAAGGTTTAAAGGGCGAAGAGTTAACCGACATAAAAAGAATTGCAGACATGGGCATTTTTGCTTTTACGGACGATGGTGTTGGCATACAAACAGCGGATTATATGCTACGTGCTATGAAGGAAGCTGCAGCAAGTGATACACCAATTGTTGCACATTGTGAGGATAATTCGATTGTATATGGTGGTGTTGTTCATCAAGGGGATGTTAGTGAACGCATGAATTTCCCTGGAATACCATCATTAAGTGAATCGGTGCAAATAGCTCGCGATGTGTTGTTAGCAGAAGCTGCAGGCGCGCATTATCATGTGTGTCATGTCAGCACCAAGGAATCGGTTCGTGTCATCCGGGATGCAAAAAAAGCTGGCATTCATGTGACAGCAGAAGTAACTCCTCATCACTTACTGTTAAATGAAGACGCAATTATTGAGGATGATACCAATTTAAAAATGAATCCTCCGCTTCGAAGTAAAGAAGACCAGGAAGCACTACTAGCAGGTTTAATCGATGGAACGATTGATTTTATTGCGACTGATCATGCTCCACATGCAGAATCGGAAAAGGCATTAGGGTTTCTACAATCGCCATTTGGAATTGTAGGGTTGGAAACAGCATTTTCTCTTCTATATACCTATTTAGTTAAAACAGAAAAAATCACATTAAATCAACTAGTGAATTGGTTGACGATAAAACCTGCACAAGTTTTTGGACTTCCTTATGGAAGGTTAGAAGAAAATGTAGTAGCGGATTTGACAATTGTTGATTTGGATAAAGAAACCAAAATAGATAAACATCTGTTTTCTTCAAAAGGTAAGAACACTCCATTTCATGATTGGAAGATTACCAGTAAACCAGTATTAACCATATCAGAAGGAAAAATCGTTTTTAAGGAGGATATTCATGACTAAGCGCCAACTAATTTTAGAAGACGGAACTGTTTTTATTGGTGAAGGCTTTGGAAGTAATCGAAAGAAGTCAGGTGAAGTTGTTTTTAACACAGGAATGACTGGCTACCAAGAAGTAATTACTGATCCTTCCTACTGTGGACAAATAGTAACAATGACATATCCTTTGGTTGGAAACTATGGCATTAATCGGGATGATTTTGAAACGGTAACACCTTTTATTCATGGTTTTGTGGTAAAAGAGGTATGTGATTACCCATCTAATTTCAGAAGTGATGAAAGCCTAAGCTCTTACTTGGAGGCAAATGATATTCCAGGAATAGCAGGAATTGATACAAGAAAGCTAACAAAAATCATCCGAAAGCATGGAACGATGAAAGCATTAATTGCCGATTCAACTGAATCAAAGGAAGAACTTTTAAGAGAACTAAATAATCACCCCATTATTACGGACCAGGTTGAACATACATCAACTGTTAAGCCATATGTTGTACCAGGGCGTGGGCATCGGATTGTCTTGGTAGATTTTGGAATGAAACACGGAATTCTACGTGAGCTAACAAAGCGAAATTGTCATGTAACGGTTGTTCCGTATAACTATAGTGCAGAAAATATTTTACGATTGAAACCAGATGGAATTATGTTAACAAATGGACCTGGGGATCCAAAGGATGTTCCTGAAGCAATCAACATGGTCAAAAAAGTCATGGGTAAAATTCCTTTGTTTGGTATTTGCTTAGGCCATCAATTGTTTGCACTAGCATGTGGTGCAGATACAGTGAAAATGAAATTTGGTCATCGCGGAGCAAATCATCCGGTAAAAGATTTAGAAATGAACAAAACGTATTTAACATCACAAAATCATAGTTATGCAGTTCAGCCGGATACACTAGCGAAAACCAACTTAGTTCTTACACAAATAGCCTTAAATGATAATACTGTAGAAGGTATTAAACATAAAACATATCCTGCATTTACAGTACAATACCATCCAGAAAGTTCACCAGGACCAGAGGATACCAATCACTTATTTGATAACTTCTTAACTATGATAGAACAGGTGCAAGCTAAAAATGAGGAGGAGACTTATGCCTAAGAATACAGCAATCAAAAAAATTCTAGTAATTGGATCAGGTCCAATTGTCATCGGACAAGCGGCAGAATTTGATTATTCGGGAACACAAGCTTGTCAGGCGCTAAAAGAAGAAGGTTACCAAGTAATTCTTGCTAACTCCAATCCTGCGACAATTATGACCGATCATACAGTAGCAGATCAAGTATATATGGAACCACTAACCGTAGAATTTTTGACGAAAATTATTCGCAAAGAACAACCGGACGCATTGTTACCAACACTTGGAGGGCAAACTGGGTTAAATCTAGCAGTAGCACTTGAAGAGACTGGTATTTTGGCAGAATACAATGTGAATCTACTTGGAACCTCATTAGAAGCAATACAGAAAGCAGAGGATAGGGAATTGTTTCGTTCATTAATGCATGAACTAAATGAACCAGTCCCAGAAAGCCAAATTGTTAATTCAGTTGAACAAGCCACAGATTTTGCTAATGAAATAGGCTTTCCGCTCATTGTAAGACCAGCTTATACATTAGGTGGAACTGGTGGAGGAATGTGTTACGGAGAACGAGAGCTTCGAGACGTTACACGAAATGGATTATCGCTATCTCCAGTTAATCAATGTCTAATTGAACGAAACATTGCTGGTTTTAAAGAAATTGAATATGAAGTAATGCGTGATAAGAATGACCAAGCAATCGTTGTATGTAATATGGAAAACGTTGATCCTGTAGGTATTCATACTGGTGATTCTATAGTAGTGGCACCATCCCAAACACTTAGTGACCGGGAATATCAACTACTACGAAATGCTTCACTTAAAATCATTCGAGCGTTAGAAATTGAAGGTGGTTGTAATGTTCAACTAGCACTCGATCCAACTAGCTTTAATTACTTTATTATTGAAGTGAATCCTAGAGTAAGTCGGTCATCTGCGCTAGCCTCTAAAGCTACCGGTTATCCAATTGCTAAAGTCGCAGCAAAAATTGCGGTTGGACTAACCTTAGATGAAATTATGAACCCAATTACTGGTAAAACATATGCATGCTTTGAACCTTCACTTGATTATGTTGTTACCAAAATACCACGGTTTCCATTCGATAAATTTATTACAGGAGATCGCAATTTAGGAACACAAATGAAAGCAACAGGCGAGATTATGGCTATTGGTCGAAATTTTGAGGAATCACTATTAAAAGGTGTACGTTCCCTTGACATCGGAACAGAGGATCTTTGGTTAAAGTCACTTACTAATTTGTCCCTAGATGAGCTAAAACATCGATTAAGGAAAGCTGACGATGAACGGTTATTCGTTTTAGCAGAAGTACTTAGACGTGGAATGACGGTAGATGAAATTTTTGAACATACGAAAATTGATCGTTTCTTTCTTGTTAAGATTTGTCGATTAATCGAGTTAGAACATCAATTATATGAAAATAAAAACGATCTACATTTGTTAGAAATGGTTAAAAAGCTAGGTTTTTCCGACGCTCACGTCGCACGCATGTGGGAAACAACGGTAGATGAAATATACGAACTACGTATGGAAAATGGGTTAGTACCTGTCTACAAAATGGTTGATACGTGTGCAGCAGAATTTGAATCGGAAACACCATACTTTTACAGCACGTATGAAGAGGAAAATGAATCCGTTCAATCTGATCGTAAAAAAATTCTTGTACTGGGTTCAGGACCAATCCGAATCGGACAGGGAATTGAATTTGATTATGCGACAGTTCATTCTGTAATGGCAATTAAAGAAATGGGTTATGAAGCTATCATTATGAATAACAATCCAGAAACTGTTTCAACCGATTTCAGCATATCTGATAAATTATATTTTGAACCGTTAACACTGGAAGATGTCATGCATGTTATTAATCTAGAAAAGCCTGAGGGTGTTATCGTACAATTTGGTGGTCAAACAGCTATTAACTTAGCCGACGGACTACAACGTCGTGGTGTAGAAATTTTAGGAACAAATTTGGAAGCAATTGATAAAGCAGAAGACCGTGATAAATTTGAACAGTTATTAAATGGTCTAGACTTATTGCGCCCGAAAGGTAAATCCGTATTAAAGCTCGATCAAGCCCTGGATGTAGCAAACGAAATTGGTTATCCGGTTTTGGTTAGACCTTCCTACGTAATTGGCGGTAGCCGGATGGAAATTGTTTATGATGATGATGAATTAAATGCGTATCTAGCCAAATCCAACGATACAGATAACAAACATCCAATATTGATTGATAAGTACATCACGGGCATTGAGGTAGAAGTTGATGCAATCAGTGATGGAGAAACGACAATCGTTCCTGGAATTATGGAACACATTGAACGTGCAGGTGTGCATTCTGGGGATTCAATTGCAGTTTATCCACCACAACGAATTAGTAAAATAGTTAAACAGAAATGCATGGAAGCATCAACGAAAATTGCTCGTGAGTTAAACGTAAAAGGGTTAATCAATATTCAGTTTATTGTTCGAAAAGATGATGTATATGTACTAGAGGTAAATCCAAGAGCAAGTCGAACGATCCCGTTCTTAAGTAAGGTTACTAGTGTAACAATGGCAAACCTTGCAACAAGGTGCATCTTGGGAGAATCATTAAAATCAATGGGCTATACGACCGGAATTTTACCTGAACAAGAAAGTGTGTCTGTAAAAGTTCCAGTATTCTCATTTGAAAAGTTACGAAGTGTTGATACAATTTTAGGACCAGAAATGAAGTCAACAGGTGAAGCAATAGGCCATGATAAAACATTAGAAAAAGCATTATATAAAGGGTTAATTGCTTCCGGCTTAAAAGTTCCTCAAGAAGGTGCCGTGTTATTGACTGTTGCTGATAAGGATAAGGCAGAAACGCTCGACATAGCAGAACGCTTTCATCAATTAGGTTTCCAGTTATATGCAACAGCTGGAACGGCAACCTTTGTTCAACAACATGGTATCCCTGTTACCGAAGTCGCAAAAATCGGATCAGATGAACCAAACGTTCTGTCAATCATCGAAAATGGCCATGTACAGTTTGTTGTAAATACGTTAACTTCCGGTAAAAAACCACGTTCAGATGGATTTATGATTCGTCGGGAAGCAGTGGAACACGGAATCGCCTGTTTAACAAGTCTGGATACTGCAAACGCGATTCTTAATGTAATTGATTCAACAACATTTAGTGCAAAACCAATGACGGATAAAAAGGCTGTTCTATCATGATGAAGAAAGAAAGTTTAACGATCGTTAAAACGACTGAAATTGCGCTTGAAACAACGGAAATGGTGCTTCATAATGCCTATATTAGTGAAAGAGCGCAACCTGGCCAATTCTTGCATATCGGAGTTTTAGGGCATACATTACGGCGTCCCATATCGATTGCGAACATTGATAGAGAGAACGGAACTATTACTGTTTTATTCAAGCAACTCGGAGAAGGTACTAAAGCATTATCTACGTACCAAAAAGGAATGCAAATTAGTGCACTAGGTCCGAGCGGTAATGGTTTTACTTTAGATAATAATGAAAATAAAACTGTCTTGTTAGTAGGTGGAGGGATTGGTATTCCTCCACTATACTGCCTTGGTAAAAAGCTCGCTAAACAAGGTGTGAAAATAAAATCTGTCCTAGGATTTCAATCATCGGATAGTGTTTTTTATGAAGATAAATTTAATGATCTCGGTGAAACGTTTATTACAACAAATGACGGAACGTATGGCCATCATGGATTTGTTACCGATGTATTGGATGAAGTGGGCGAATATGATTGTTATTATTCATGTGGCCCCCTACCAATGCTGCAAGCTGTCACAACTATACTTAAAGGCCAAAAAGGCTATATTTCACTTGAAGAGCGAATGGGTTGTGGTGTTGGTGCATGTTTCGCTTGTGTAATTCCGACAGATGAACACGGCGGATATAAAAAAATATGCAGAGACGGTCCAGTTTTTGCCGCAAACGAGGTGAGCTTATGACTGAATTAGCCGTGAATTTACCTGGCCTACAGTTGAAGAATCCAATTATGCCAGCTTCAGGATGTTTTGGATTTGGTCGTGAATACAGTGATTTTTATGACTTACATCAACTTGGTGCTGTTATCATGAAAGCCGCAACAGGTACGAACCGTTTTGGTAACAAAACACCGCGTGTAGCAGAAACTTCAGGGGGAATGTTGAACGCGATCGGGTTACAAAATCCAGGTGTTGATAAAATCATTAAAAAAGAGGTACCTTTTCTAGCTAAGTATCAGGTTCCAATTATTGCGAATGTAGCTGGAAGCACCTTAGAAGAATACGAGAAGGTTGCAGAAGCATTTAATCATACAGATTCTGTTCATGCACTCGAATTGAATATTTCATGTCCAAACGTTAAAGAGGGTGGCATTCAATTTGGAACAGATCCTGAAATGGCTGCCCATGTTACGAGGGTCGTGAAAACGGCTAGCAATCTACCTGTTTATGTGAAATTATCGCCGAATGTTTCAGACATTGTAGCAATGGCGAAAGCGGTTGAGGACGCTGGGGCAGACGGATTATCGATGATTAATACTCTTTCAGGAATGCAAATCCATCTACCTAGCAAAAAGCCTTTATTGGCCAATAAAACTGGTGGATTATCCGGACCAGCTATAAAGCCTGTTGCCATCAGAATGATCTACGAAGTAAAACAACATGTTTCGATACCAATTATTGGAATGGGCGGGATTTCCAATGTAGACGATGTCATTGAGTTTTTATTAGCGGGTGCTAGTGCAGTAGCTGTTGGAACAGCAAACTTCCAAAATCCTTTCATTTGTCCGGAATTAATTGAGGAATTACCAAATGCGTTAAAAAAGTATGGGTTCGCGTCAGTAGAAGAAGCAATTGGAAAGGGGCATCAGGCATGAATAAAAATATGTATTTATCACTAGATTTCCCAACATGGAAAGAGGCTAATGCATTTATCAACAGGTATGCGTTTCACGGTGTTCCAGTAAAGGTTGGTATGGAATTATTTTATCGTGAGGGACCTCATGTGATTGAAAAGTTAAAAGAAGATAATCATGCCATCTTTCTTGATCTGAAACTACACGACATTCCGACAACGGTAATGAAGGCAATGAAAAATATTGCACGGCTCGAAGTCGATATAGTAAATGTTCATGCACTTGGTGGAAGTGAAATGATTCAACGTGCAAAAGACGGACTAGTATCTGCTTCAACTGGTAATCATGAAACAAAGCTAATTGCGGTTACAATGCTTACATCAATGGATGATGAGGCGGTGAATAGTGAATTGAGATTACCAGGAAGCCTAAATGATAATGCGCTTCACCTTGCAGATCTTTCTAGGCAAAATGGTGCAGACGGGGTTGTATGCTCTGTTCATGAAGCAAAGGCGATTAAACAAATTTGTGGATCATCCTTCCTGACTGTGACACCTGGAATTCGTTTGGGTGATTCAGCTGTTAATGATCAAAAACGTGTTGCAACACCAATAACTGCAAGAGAAAATGGATCGGATATATTGGTGCTTGGGCGTACTGTTACAAAAGCTTCTGATCCTAGAAAAGCATACAATAAAGTGAATGAGGAGTGGCAACATGAGTTTAAGTCATGAAATAGCAAAGGATCTTTTAGACATAAAAGCTATTCAAATTAAAACAGACCATTATTTTACGTGGACATCTGGATTGAAATCACCAATTTATTGTGACAATCGTTTAACTATGTCATATCCAGCCATTCGTAACAAAATAGTTCGGGGATTTGCCGAGATAATTGAAAAAATGAATGTAAAGCCGGATGTGATTGCAGGGTGTGCAACAGCTGGAATTCCACATGCTGCATGGCTTGCTGCTGAACTTAATTTGCCTATGGTTTATGTACGGTCAAAACCAAAAGGTCATGGGAAAGGTAACCTAATTGAAGGACATTTTGAAAAAGGTCAAAAAGTTGTTGTGATTGAAGATTTAATTTCAACAGGGGGATCAGCGATAGAAGCGGCTCAAGGGCTAATGAATGATGGGGCAGAAGTGTTAAGTGTTCTTGCAATTTTTACATACGGATTAGAAAAATCTATTGAAAAATTTTCAGATGCAAAATTAGACTTTGATACGATAACGAATTATGAAGGAGTCCTTTCACTATTAGTACAAGACGGGACAATTAGTGGTGAGGAAAAGGAAAAACTACAAGTTTGGCGTAATGAACTATAAATAATAAGATGACCACCATTCATAAAGTGAAATATTTTTACAAAGGGTGCACTTTAAAGAGGCGTGGTCATCTTTTTATTCTACATATAACTTTCAACAACAAGCTTTTTTATTTTTCACACATCACCATCCATTCGTCAATCGCAAATGATTGAATCTCACCTTGATTAATGTCAACTTGAAAATGTTCATGTACTTCTCTAGATGCTTCGAATATATAGGATTCCACCTTATTTTTCGCTTCATCACTGTCTAACGTTCGGTCAATCCACTCTTTATATGGCAGTGTTTTCTTCCTGACTTGTTCCCTAATCACAGTTAACTGATACTTAGTAAAAAGTTCTTTCCATTCTAAAATAGAATGCGAACGTACATGGTTATAATCACGCATTTTTTCCAATGTGTTAACAAACTTATCGAGTGACATATCCTCTGGAGCAATATTATCAATAAATATAAACTTCCCATTGGGTTTCAACACACGATTAGCTTCAGAAATGAACTTTTCGGGACTCGGGAAGTGATGTGCTGCAATACGACATGCCACGACATCAAACGTGTTGCTATCAAATGGTAATTCTTCAGCATCTGCAATCTTATACATAATGTTTTCGTAGGATGATAAATGGTTTGCGGTATTGTCCAACATTTCCCCGGTTAGATCTGATGCTATTACTTTGGCAACATACTTGGAGAGGTGTTTGGCTACATGACCACCACCTGTTGCAATATCTAGGGCAATCATGTGGTGCTTAGGCTGTAACCATTTAACAAGTAAGGATAAATCTGTTCCTTTCGAATGCGTTGAGCTTGTTACATAGGCATTACTATTTTTGGCAAACACGCTTTTAACGTTTTCTTTTTCATTCATGTGATTTCCTTCTTTCCATATTTAGAAACTACTTCATAATTCTATCTTATGATTAAGGGTGCAATAAGTAAAATACTAGTTTATAATCAATAGTAATAATTAATACTTATCAGTTGAGGTGGAACAAGTGAAAATTGATGATTACATTTTATTATTAAAGTTGAATGAGGTTGGCACGATTCGTGGCACTGCGAAAGCTATTCTAATATCACAACCAGCTGTAACGCAACGTCTTAAATACATTGAAGAATACTTTGGTCAAACTATTTTTATTCGTACGTCCAAAAGACTAATTCTCACACCAGTTGGAGAAATGATCATAAATCATGCAAGGACTGTTGTTGACCGGGAAGAAGCATTAAAGAACAGTTTACTCGAATCTAGTGAAAAGGTTCAAGGTACGTTATCCATTGCCTGTTCTTCACTCATCAGTCAGCGTTATTTGCCGGCTATGCTTGCTGAATACACGGTTGCATATCCAAATGTGGGAATTGATCTTGTCACCGGCATTAGTGAAGATATCAAGCGTGATCATAAAAATTATCATGTTTCAATCATTCGAGGTGAAAAGTTAAAGGAAAGTACATGTTCCTGTATATTTGAAGATCCACTATATATATTTGATACGGAATCGTTTCCAAAAAACAAGATAAAAGAACGTCCGCTAATTGCGTTTAAGAGTGATGATAGTATGCATGAACTAGTTGATAACTGGTTATATCATCATCAACATCATATTAAACCACTAAAAACGATACGAGTTGACCAAATTGAGACATGCAAACAATTTATGAAGCAGGGCCTCGGAATGGCGGTTTTACCAAAAAGCGTTTCTGATACGATGATGGATGAATATCCACACGTAGCTTTAACACTAAACAAGAAAAGTGTGACAAGAAGCACGTGGGTTTGTTATCAAGAAGAAGTTAGGAAACTACCTCAAGTGGAAAAGTTTCTTGAGACAATATTACATAAAAAATATATTTAATGGTGTTTAGTAAAGAAAACTTAGTGGAATAGTAATATATATTCATTATAAAGAGGAGTGCTAATTATATGAGTAAGGTAATTTTTTCTTCAAAAGCAACAGCAAAAAACGGTCGCGATGGTCATGTGAAATCTGAGGACGGATTAATTGATTTAAATTTAGTTAATCCAGCTACAAATAAAGAAGATAAAGGTTCAAATCCTGAACAATTATTCGCTGCAACGTATTCTGCATGTTTTGATGGGGCATTAAATTTAGTTGCATCGAATCAAGATAAAAAGATTGACTCTGAAACTACTGCAGAAGTTAGTTTTTGTAAGGATGAGGAAGATGGCGGTTTTAAAATTGCAGCTACATTGGATGTTTCTATTGAAGGTGTTAGTCAAGAAGTAGCAGACAAGCTTGTAAAAGATGCTCATGAAGTTTGTCCATATTCCAAAGCAACTCGTGGCAATGTTGATGTAACGTTAAACGCAAAAGCTAAATAGAAAGGCTTAAGCGCCTAATAGCGGTGTATGGACTGGACTGACTTGTGCAAGATTAGATGAACTTGATTTATCGAAGACACGGGGAAGGAATTTCACTAGCCGCTGGGTGCTGAAGCTAGACATAGATAATAAAAACGGATGACTCATTTACGAGTCATCCGTTTTTATCGTTTAGTCGATCTTTTTACGGTCGCTTCCGTTATTCTTATTATCTCTTAAGGTAGCTACCATATTTTTATCTGGTGTTACAAAGAGTGTCTTTTGGTTGTCGTAAGTCACAAATCCGGGTTTGGCACCATTTGGTTTCTTAACATGTCGAATCAACGTGTAATCAACTGGAACAGAAGAAGACTGTTGTGATTTGCTAAAATAGGCAGCTAATTGAGCAGCTTCCAACAATGTCTCTTCACTTGGACGCTTGTCTTGAATGACAACATGGGAACCTGGAATATCTTTGGTGTGCAACCAGACATGATCACGATGGGCCAATTTAGTTGTAACGTATTCATTTTGTTTATTGTTTTTTCCTACAAGAATCGGTGTTCCATCATTAGCCTGATAAGCATCTGGTTTAGGCAACCCTTTTTTATTTTTTTTCTTATGTTTGATACGTTGTTTTCTTAGATATCCTTCATCACGTAATTCTTCACGTATTTCTTCAACATCTTCTTCTCGAGCCACATCAATTTGTTGTAACAATTGATCCAGATAACCGATTTCATCTCTTGTTTTTATAATTTCTTTTTCAACTACCTTTTTTGATGTTTTTAACTTTTGATAGGTTTTGAAAAAGCCTTGCGTATTCTCACTTGGTGTTTTATTTGGATTTAAATCAATCGTAAGTTCTCGTTGTTCAGGATCATAATAGTCCGTGACCACAACGGACGCATCTCCCTTTTTTACGAGGTGCATATTTGCAGTTAATAACTCACCTAGGTGTTGGAATTTATCTGCATTATCTGCCTTTTTAATGGTTTGATTATGCTTTTTCATTTTGCGTTCATTTTTATCCTTTTCGTTTTTTATGAAACGATAAAGATCTTTTGCTTGTTGTTTGACACGGTCACGTTCTGCTTTTCCTGAGAAATAAACATCAAGCATTTCATTGGCAGTAGTGAACGGCTCTATATCACCGCTTACAGTCTCAAGTGATAATACATGAAAATCTTCTTTTTTATTTCTGTAAATAGCTGGTTTAAAATCATCATTTTGAATTGTGTTTTTTAAATCGGCAAAAACCTTCATATATGTCTGTTGTGACCCAAGCTTAGCTCGTCCTACTACTTCTTGGGCAACTAGTGGTGATACACCACTAAGTGATTGCACAATCTGATTTTCTATTTTTCCTTGATTAAAATCAATCTTTTGGATGAATTCTTCCTCGTTAATTTCTAGCAAATTTAATTTGTCTTGATGTGGTGGGAGGATGTATTCATGACCTGGTAATATCGTTCTATAACGGTTTTGTGCTAGTGAAATATGTTTCAAACTGTCGATAATATGTCCTTTTTCTTGATCAATAAGCATTAAATTACTATGTTTCCCCATTAATTCAATCACAAGTGATTTGTGTGTAACATCTCCAATTTCATTTCTCGTTTTAAAGCTAAATGTTATGATACGTTCCATTCCATACTGGTTAATCGACTCTATAACTGCACCAGATAAATATTTCCGAAGTATCATACAAAACATCGGAGCTTCTTTGGGATTTGTATAGGTATCATTCGTAATATGTATGCGGGCATACATAGGATGAATTGAAAATAATAACGTATGATTTTTTCCATTGCTTCGTATGGTGAAAACAATTTCAGTGTCTGTCGGTTGATAAATCTTGTTTATTTTTCCTGGAACAATTTGCGCGTTCCATTCGTTCGTTAATGCTCTAGTAACTATTCCATCAAATGGCATGCGATCACCTCATGCTTCAATTATAGCATTTTTCAGGACAAGTCTGCATACATATCGTTAAGAGAAGGCTAAAATTATCAATTTCTTGATAAGAATTGGGGCTTAAACTGGAGGGGTGTGTTTTGCAGTGGTATCAATTAGACAAAGAAACACTTGAACAAAAACTTCACGTAACTACTGAAAGAGGGCTTACATCAAAACAAATAGAAACTAGACGGAAACAGCATGGAGCCAACGAATTGGATGCAGGGAAACAAACTGCAAAATGGTTAATTTTTATTAAGCAATTTCAGGATTTTATGGTATTAGTTTTGTTAGCGGCAACTTTAATTGCAGGGTTGTTAGGCGAGTATATCGATGCAATAGCAATTATGGTCATCGTTTTTGTAAATGGGTTTATTGGATATTTTCAGGAACAAAAGGCTGAAAAGTCATTGGCCAAGCTAAAAGAATTATCTGCTCCTTTTGCCTATGTATTAAGGGACAGGACATGGGAACGAATACCATCCAAGGATATTGTTGTTGGTGATGTGATTCAAGTAAGAAGCGGGGACAGAATTTCAGCAGATATTCGAGTTATAGATTCGAAAAGTATGGAAACAGAAGAATCTTCATTAACTGGTGAATCACTCCCAGTAGTGAAACATGCTGAATCTATTAACAAGGAAGAATTGGGTCCTCAAGATCAATCGAATATGGCGTTCATGGGGACATTAGTAACACGCGGATCGGGAACAGGTATTGTAGTTGGAACAGGTATGAATACGGTGATGGGACAAATTGCATCACTAATGGTTAAGACAAAGAAAACCGTTACACCATTAGAACATAAGCTGGCAGAACTAGGTAAAATTCTAATAATTGTTGCTCTAATTTTAACTGCATTAGTTGTAGGTGTAGGAGTTTTCCAAGGTCATCCAGTCTATAATATGTTTTTAGCAGGTGTATCTTTAGCCGTTGCAGCGATACCAGAAGGACTTCCCGCAATCGTTACTGTTGCACTGTCACTCGGAGTTCAACGAATGATAAAAAAGAAAGCCATTGTACGCAAGCTATCAGCGGTTGAAACCCTTGGATCTGCATCTGTTATTTGTTCCGATAAAACAGGTACGATGACAGAAAATCAAATGACGGTTAAAGAGGTTTATCTAAATGATAAAAAGTTAGTTGTAACAGGTGATGGTTACGATCCGATAGGGGACTATTATTCAAATAATACCAAAGTAGATGAACAATTCCCTCATTTGAAGTCAATGCTCCTGTATGGAATGTTGTGTAATCATGCATCTTTGCTTGTGAAAAAAGGGAAAAATTATGTTAATGGTGATCCAACAGATGGTGCGCTTCTTGTGGCGGCAAAGAAAATAGGACTGACACAAGCTGATGGAGAATCGTACAAGATAGTTAAAGAAATACCGTTTGATTCAACTAGAAAGCGCATGAGCATGATAATAGAGGATGAAAACAAACGTCAATTTCTCATTACCAAAGGAGCACCTGACGTACTGTTACCAAGATCCAATTTTTTATTATCTAATAATGAAAAAAAGCTGATGAAGTCTGCCGATAAAGCGAGGATAAATGATGCGATCAACGGGATGGGCGAAAAAGCACTGCGGACAATTGCAATTGCTATTAAACCTATTACCTCAAATGGACAGAGCGATGAAGGTTTGCTAGAGGATGACTTAACATTTATTGGTTTGTATGGCATGATTGATCCTCCTAGAAAAGAAGTGAAGGCAGCAATACAGGATTGTAAAGAAGCCGGCATTAAAACCGTTATGATTACGGGTGATCATGAGAAAACGGCGCGAGCTATTGCTACCGATTTAAACTTGTTACCTGAAGATGGACTCGTCTTAGATGGCTATCAATTAAATCAAATGTCATCAGATGAATTAATAAAAATCATTGATCGTGTATATGTATTTGCACGGGTTACACCTGAACACAAGCTTAAAATTGTTGATGCCTTTCAGCAAAACGGGCATATTGTTGCCATGACAGGTGATGGGGTAAATGATGCTCCTGCAATTAAAGCGAGTGATATAGGAATTAGCATGGGGCGCAGTGGAACAGATGTAGCAAAAGAAGCTTCATCGCTAATCTTAATGGATGATAACTTTGCAACGATAAAAGATGCGATTAACGAAGGCAGAAATATTTATGAAAATATTCGAAAGTTCATTCGTTACTTATTGGCATCGAATGTCGGTGAAATATTAGTTATGCTATTTGCCGTATTGCTAGGACTTCCATTACCACTTGTTCCAGTACAAATTTTATGGGTTAACTTAGTTACAGATGGCCTCCCAGCTATGGCACTGGGACTAGATCAACCAGAAGCAGATGTTATGAGTCGAAAACCACGACATCCGAAAGAAGGAATTTTTGCTAGAGGTCTGGGCTTTAAAATAGTAAGTAGAGGTATTTTAATTGGAATCGTAACGCTAATTGCATTTATGGTGACCTATCAAGGAAATCCAGACAATTTGGTTTATGGCCAAACAGTAGCATTTACGACACTTGTCATGGCTCAATTGATCCATGTATTTGATTGTCGAAGTGATCGTTCTGTCTTTGCTCGGAATCCATTTGGCAATAAATATTTAGTACTAGCAGTATTGTCATCCATTGCGATGTTGTTATGTGTTATCTATTTTGAACCATTACAACCAATCTTTCACACTGTTTTCTTGGGTATTCGAGATTGGATATTTATTCTAGCATTAAGTGCAATTCCAACCGTATTTTTCGGTTTCACAAAGAAATAAGAAAAGCGAAGGCGACTGTTCAGAAGTGGACGCATAAGCAAGGAACCGAAGAACGCAAGGGTTTAGCGTTCGGAGAGTTCATTGCTTATGACGGCAGCTTCTAGGAGCCACAGCTGGATCAAGAAAAGCGGAGCGGGTTTGCCAGCGGCGAAATGCGTAAGCAAGGGACCGTAGAGCACATGTGCTTTGTGCTCGAAGTGTCAATTGCTTACGTCACGAGTCGCTAGCCCGCGCAGCTAGATCAAGAAAAGCGAAGACGACTGTTCAGCGACGTACAAATGGATAGAATTGAAAAATAATTGCTCCTTTCCTTCATATTTTAGGAAAGGAGTTTTTCTTTTTTAATCAAAGTAT
This sequence comes from Virgibacillus carmonensis, assembly GCF_057836705.1. Classification (NCBI taxonomy): domain Bacteria; kingdom Bacillati; phylum Bacillota; class Bacilli; order Caryophanales; family Bacillaceae; genus Virgibacillus; species Virgibacillus carmonensis. The sequence continues at coordinate 138,577 of NZ_JBYQFJ010000003.1, forward strand.
GTATAATAGATAGAGTTACTGGTCAAGTTTTAGTTTTGCAATCCTTATTGATTATACTATACTTATTAGAGAAATAATTTTATCTAGAATAGATGTTTGAGGTACAACTAAGGGGGAAGCAAGTTGAGTTTAAGATTAATAAATATAGGGTTTGGCAATGTAGTATCTGCCAATCGTATAATTTCCATCGTATCGCCAGAATCAGCACCAATAAAACGAATTATTACAGTTGCAAGGGAAACAAATAAATTAGTTGACGCAACATACGGAAGACGCACAAGGGCTGTTATCATTACAGACAGTGATCATGTCGTATTGTCTGCTGTTCAACCAGAAACAGTTGGTCAGCGTGTATTAAGTCATGATGAAGTTTCAGACGAATAATAGGGGGTACTGCTTTGATTGATCAAAAAGGGATCTTGTTTATTCTTTCAGGTCCGTCTGGTGTAGGAAAAGGGACGGTACGAAAAGAACTTTTTGACCAGGATACGGAGTTGAAATACTCCATATCTATGACAACTAGGAATATACGTCCGGGTGAAAGAGATGGAATTGATTATTTTTATAAAACGAATGAAGAGTTTGAAACGTTGATAAAACAAAATCAACTGTTAGAATATGCAAAATATGTCAATAATTACTATGGAACACCTCGTGAATATGTTGAAAAAACATTGGCAGAGGGACATGATGTATTTTTGGAAATTGAAGTACAAGGTGCATTACAGGTTCGTGAGAATTTTCCAGAAGGCGTGTTTATATTCTTGTTTCCACCGAGTTTAGATGAACTTAAAAATAGGATTGTAAACCGTGGAACAGAAACACAAGAACTTGTATTAAATCGTCTCAGAGAAGCAAGAAAAGAAATCGAAATGATGGACGCTTATGATTATGTTGTCGTAAATGATCAGGTTGAACACGCTGTTGGTAGGGTTCAATCTATTATTCAAAGTGAGCATTGCAAGAGAGAACGGATTGAACAACAATACAAACAACTACTGGAGGATGAAATCTCATGATGTTAGAACCGTCAATCGATAAGCTTCAAGAAAAAATTAACTCAAAATACACATTGGTAACACTATCTGCACGACGCGCAAGACAAATGCTGGAAACGGATTCCAATTCCTTGCTAATCGAAAACCCTACTTCATATAAACAAGTAGGTATTGCATTAGAAGAAGTGCTAGCTGACAAATTATTTGTTACTGAGAAATAATAAAATGAAACCCCTCGCTTTGTTGCGAGGGGTTTCATTTTACTGTTAGGGATGTTCAAGCAGTCATCAAATAATTATTGGCGAATCTTTTAGTATTCGGTTTTCCAATCCTTACGTATTAAAGCTAACTTATAAACGAGTTCTTGCGCTTTTGTACTTTAGAAATAGGTCCAATATATGGTATAACTAAGAGAAGAAATAGTAATAGAAGGGGCTTAAATATGATGATGGAAAATAAAAATATTCTTTTAGGTGTTTCTGGAGGAATAGCTGCATATAAAGCTTGTGCATTGACGAGTAAATTAACACAAGCAGGGGCTAATGTTCGAGTAATGATGACAGAAAATGCCTCAAAGTTTGTCTCACCTCTTACTTTTCAGGCTTTATCAAGAAATCCCGTTTATACAGATACCTTCGATGAGAAGAACCCTCAAAAAATCGCGCACATAGATGTGGCGGATTGGGCAGAAATAGCGATCATAGCTCCTGCAACGGCAAATAGTATTGGAAAATTAGCAAATGGGATAGCAGATGATATGCTGTCTACTACTTTGCTTGCTACTCAGGCTGATGTTTATATAGCACCAGCGATGAATGTTCATATGTATGCACATCCTGCAGTAATAAAGAATATGAAACAACTTGAGGAATGGAACTATCATTTTATTGAACCTGGTTCGGGCTTTTTGGCCTGCGGTTACGTAGGAAAAGGTCGATTAGAGGAGCCAGAGAGTATAATAAACACTGTAATTAATCACCAAGACTCTCAAAAAACCAAAGGATCTTTACATGGTAAGAAGGTATTAGTTTCAGCTGGTCCAACGCGGGAACAAATTGACCCTGTACGGTTTTTCACAAATCGATCAACTGGAAAAATGGGGTTCGCACTTGCAGAGGCTGCTGCAGAATTAGGTGCAGAAGTTACCCTTGTGACCGGTCCAGTAAGTATACGTACAACAAACCCTACTATAAAAAGAATCGATGTAATTACTGCCGAAGAAATGTATCAGACTATGCATGACAATTTCCCGGTCAATGATATTGTTTTCAAATCAGCTGCCGTTGCTGATTATCGTCCAAAACACACGTTTGTTGAAAAAATGAAGAAGCAACCAGGTGATTGGAATGTAGAAATGGAAAGAACCCAAGATATTTTACAGTCGTTAGGTGAGGAAAAGAATCATCAATTTCTAGTTGGATTTGCTGCTGAAACCACCAATCCACTGGAATATGGTGTTAAAAAGTTGCAAAAGAAGAATTTGGATGCAATAGTCATCAATAATGTTTCTACTAATGGCGCTGGATTTGAGAGTGACACGAATATTGCTACATATGTAAATAAGTCTCTACAACCTGAGGAAATTCCATTGTCTTCCAAATATGATTTGGCGTTACAAGTACTTGAATTTACTGTCCGTGATATGAAGGATGATAAATTGTGAGTGTTGCAAAAGTTATCGTAGATGTGCCAGCTAAACAAATTAATCAGACTTTTGATTACGTCATCCCTGGTAGGCTTGAACATGTGTTAGTACCTGGTATGCGTGTTATTGTTCCATTTGGTCCAAGAAAAATCATGGGCTTTGTTATTGAACTCACATCTGCATCAACACATGTTAAGTTGAAAGAAATTGTAGATGTGCTTGATCTGACACCTGTATTGACAGGCGAGCTATTGAAACTTGGGCAGTGGCTCGCGGATGAAACCGTCAGTTTATATATTACTGCTTATCAGGTAATGTTACCTCAAGTACTAAAATCACAATACAAAAAAGAACTAGTACGAATGTCTGATGAGGAACTTGACCCTATTATGGAATCACTTTTTGCAGGTCGCCATATTATTCCTTACGAGGAATTTGCTCATTCAACTGTTCGTTATCAGCAACTTTTAAAAGCCGTAAACAACGGCGATATCTCAGTAGATTATCTGGTTAAATCAAGAATAACCAAAAAAACCGAAACGATGATTAAACCAGCGGTTGCTGGCCATTTGTTAGAAGAAGCATATAATGATATGTCCAACAAAGCGAACAAACAAAGAGAATTACTAGTATATTTTATTCAAAACAAAGAGGCAATCAACAAGAAACAACTGATGTCTAAAATAAATACAAGTACTGCTACTATTAAATCATTACTAGATAAGAAGTTATTGATTTCCACGAAAATGGAAGTATACCGGAATCCTTATGATGATACTTCAATTGAGCGAACTGACGCCCTAATATTAACCGATCAGCAGAATCAGGCAATTAAGCCCATTAAACAAACAATTACAGATAGTTCACATGATGTTTTTTTATTGCATGGTGTTACAGGTAGTGGGAAGACGGAAATTTACCTTCAAGCGATTAGTGATGTTATTGAAAAGGGGAAAGAAGCAATCATACTGGTTCCTGAAATTTCACTTACGCCTCAAATGGTCCATCGATTTAAGGGGAGATTTGGTTCAGATGTTGCTGTTATGCACAGCGCGTTGTCCAGTGGTGAAAAGTATGATGAATGGCGTAAAATCTACCGAAAGGAAGTGAAGGTAGTAGTTGGAGCGAGATCAGCTGTTTTCGCCCCTTTTGAGAACTTAGGTATCATCATTATTGATGAGGAACATGAAACGAGCTATAAACAAGAGGATCAGCCTAAATATCATGCACGAGATGTTGCAATTGAACGCGGTAAATATCATCAGTGTCCAGTAATTTTAGGTAGCGCAACACCGACACTAGAATCATATGCTCGAGCAAAAAAAGGTGTTTACCAACTCGCAACATTGAGTAAACGAACAAACGAGAAGGCTATGCCTGAAGTGGAAATTGTTGATATGAGGAATGAATTGCATGAAGGTAATCGAACCATGTTTTCTAGAAAACTAAAAGAGAAAATGGAATCGTGTATCGCAAAAAATGAACAAATTGTCCTTTTATTAAATAGACGGGGTTATTCAACATTCGTTATGTGCCGGGATTGTGGACATGTAAAGGAATGTCCTCATTGTGATATTGCGCTTACTTATCATAAGAATTCAAATCGGTTAAAATGCCATTATTGTTCTTATGAAGAACCTATGCCGACAATCTGCCCGGAATGTTCCAGTGATTTGATCCGTTATTTTGGAACAGGTACACAACGGGTTGAAGAAGCGCTAACGCAGCTTATTCCAGAAGCAAGAGTAATTCGAATGGATGTGGATACCACTCGTAGAAAAGGTGCACATGAAAAACTATTAAATCAGTTTGGAAATGGTGAAGCAGATATTTTGCTAGGAACGCAGATGATTGCCAAAGGGTTAGATTTTGAAAACGTAACATTAGTTGGCGTATTGACAGCTGATTCGATGCTACATTTACCTGATTTTCGTTCATCGGAAAAGACGTTCCAGCTATTAACCCAGGTTAGTGGACGAGCAGGTCGACATGAATTACCAGGCGAGGTTATTGTGCAAACATATACACCAGATCACTATAGCATTGAACTGGCGAGTCAATATAGCTTTACTGATTTCTACTTGAAGGAAATGGCAATGCGGAAGACATTCCATTATCCACCATATGTATTTCTAACTCTTATCACTATTTCTCATCCCAATCAAGTGAAGGTTGTACAAACTACACAAAAAATAGTGCAATCATTAGTAGAGTCTGTTAAGGAAGAAACAGTGATTTTGGGACCAACACCATCACCAATGGCACGAATCAAAGATAGGTATCGTTACCAGTGTATGGTAAAATACAAAAATGAGCCCACTTTAAGAACTATCATACAAAATATAATGAATCAGTATGAAGCAGATATACGAAAAGATGAACTATTGATATCAGTTGATATGCAACCATACCAAATGATGTGAAAAAAGCTAAGAGCGACTGTTCAGCGACGTATGGACTGGACTAACCTGCGGTAAAATAAAGGATAGCCAAAAGTGTTCTTTTTTGGGACGACTTATTGAAATGAGGGAAGTCCACTAGTTGCTAGAAACTCGTGCTAGACAGATGAGAAAGAGGTTAGATGATGAAAAAAATTGTATTTATGGGAACCCCAGATTTTTCCGTGCCAATTTTACGAGCACTTGTTGAAAACGGCTACGACATTGCATTAGTCGTTACACAGCCAGACCGTCCTAGAGGAAGAAAAAAAATCATGACTCCTCCTCCTGTTAAAACGGAGGCATTGGAACAAAATATTCCTGTGTTTCAACCAGAAAAATTAGCAGACAACTATCAACAGATTATTGATTTACAACCTGAGATAATTATAACGGCGGCATATGGGCAATTATTACCGACCCTGTTACTCACCGCGCCATCTTTTGGTTGTATTAATGTTCATGCTTCTTTATTACCTGAACTAAGAGGAGGAGCACCTATTCATCACGCAATTTTAGAGGGCAAGTCAGAAACAGGTATAACGATTATGTATATGGTAGAAAAACTTGATGCGGGCGATATTCTAACGCAAGAAAAAGTTGCTATTAAAGTTAACGATGATGTAGGAACAATGCATGATAAGTTAGCAAAAACGGGTGCGACATTACTTATTGGCACATTACCTAAACTGTTTAGAACTGAAATTACGGCAGTTGAACAGGATCATGCGAAATCTACATTTGCAAGTAATATTAAGCGTGATCAAGAAAAAATTGATTGGCAACGAAACAATAGTGAAATTTATAACCAGGTTCGTGGGCTATGCCCTTGGCCGGTTGCATTTACAAAGTATCTAGGAAAGCCTTTGAAAATTTGGGCAGCTGACTTAGATAATAATGAATACATTGGAGATCCTGGTGAAATAGTAGATATAATAAACAATGAATCCTTACTGGTGGTATGTGGTAATAAAAAAGGATTAAGGATTACGGAAATACAACCTTCTGGAAAGAAAAGAATGACAGTGAAAGATTTTTTATTAGGTTCACCGGATCGGTTGAAAATTGGAACAAAATTAGGTGATTCACTTGAATAATTCATTGCGTGAAATAATATTAGATCTATTACTTCGAATAGATGGAGACAGCGGTTTCAGCCATTTACTGATAGACTATGAAATAAAAAAGAATCAAGTTACAGAACGCGATGCTGGTCTATTGACTGAAATTGTATATGGAACTCTACAACGGAAATTAACGATAGACTATTATCTGGAACCGTACATTAACTCAAATAAAAAAGTGAAACCGTGGGTTAGCATGTTGTTACGTATGTCTGTCTATCAAATGGCTTTTCTAGACAAAATACCAGATCATGCAATTATTCATGAAGCGGTGGAAATTGCGAAACGAAGGGGCCATAAAGGTATTTCATCCTTAGTAAATGGAGTCATGCGAAATATTCAAAGAAACGGCTATCCAGATACATCTACAATCGACAGATCATCAACAAAAATATCAATTGAAACTAGTCATCCAGAATGGCTTGTGGATCGTTGGATAGACATGTATGGTATAGACATAACAAAACAAATGTGTGAAGCCAATTTAGAACGAAAAGGTACTTCTATTCGTATACAGCCTATGAAGATAAGCCGCAAAGAGGCAATGAATCATCTGGAAGAACTAGATTTTGATGTTCAAGAATCGATATTCTCAAAGCAAGGAATTATCGTAAATAAAGGTAACATTCTAAATACTACGTTATTTAAAGAAGGATATGTAACCGTTCAGGATCAAAGCTCTATGTTGGTTGCAGAGGTACTTGACCTTGAAAGCGATATGGTGGTATTAGATGCATGTAGTGCACCAGGAGGGAAAGTTACACATATTGCTGAAAAAATGAACAATCAAGGAAAGATACATGCATACGATCTACATGCCAAAAAAGCCAGGTCAATTAACGATAAAGCAGAAACGTTAAATTTGACAATCATCGATGCAAAACAAGCAGATGCAAGAAAATTACAGGATGTACATAAAGATGAAAGCTTTGACCGTATTCTAGTCGATGCACCATGTTCAGGGCTTGGTGTTATCCGAGGTAAACCGGAAATCAAGTATAATAAACAAGAATCAGATATTGATAATTTGGCAAAAATCCAATTTGATATATTAAACGAGGTTGCACCATTGCTAAAGAAAAGTGGTTATTTAATGTATACAACATGTACGGTTGATAAGGTGGAAAATAACCAAGTGGTAAGTAATTTCTTAGAAAGTCATCCAGAATATATAATAGACCAGACATTTTTTGAAGAACTACCATCTTTTTTATCAGCTAGTGTTGGTATTTCGAACGAAGGGTTACAATTGTTTCCTCATACACACCAAACGGACGGTTTTTTTCTAACTCGATTCGTAAAAAAGTAGTTGTAGTTCTTCATTATTAATAAGCTTTCATGTAATAATAGAAATAGGAAACTTTTATCTGATTAGCAAGAGGTCTTAAAACATTGAAATAGTTTATAACTGGACAAGATTCTTTTGCTTTTCTAAAGGGGTGATAGGATGAAAGGACAATTTATTACCGATCAAGGTCGTGTTAGAAATCATAATGAGGATGCTGGAGGTTTGTTTATAAATCACGCCAACCAGTTTTTATCTCTTATTGCAGATGGTATGGGTGGACATCAGGCTGGTGACGTTGCAAGTCAAATGGCTTCATCTATTATTGAAAAAGAATGGCTTGAAATTGATGAAATCAATAATCCTGAAGAAGCAGAACAATGGTTAAAAACAATTATTCACAAAGTAAACGACGAGATTCACGAAAAGTCCATTAGCCAAAAAGAATGTCAGGGTATGGGAACTACTGTCGTAATGGCCATTTGTACACCGGATTTTATTACCGTAGCACATGTTGGTGATAGTAGATGCTATATGATAAATGAACAAGGCTTTAGTCAAATCACAGAGGATCACTCTTTGGTGAATGAACTTGTTAGATCTGGGCAGATAACACATGAAGATGCTGAACATCACCCCCGTAAAAACGTAATATTAAAAGCATTAGGAACGGAAGAAGTTATTTATCCAGATATTCGAACAATATCATGGGAATTAGGCAACATGATTTTACTGTGTTCGGATGGTTTATCTGATAAACTCTCTGCTAGTGAATTACAATCGTTCTTAGAAAATGATAAATCTATAGAAGATACAGCGCAAGATTTTATAGCATTAGCAAATGAGCGTGGAGGCGAAGATAATATTTCTCTCGTTATCGTACATCATGAACCAGATATGAAGGAAGGTGAACCTACGTGTTAAACGGTCGCCTTTTGAATGAGCGCTATAATATTAAAGATACCATTGGTGGCGGAGGAATGGCCAATGTATATTTAGCAAGAGATATTATTTTAGAGCGCGATGTCGCGATAAAGGTCCTCAGGTTAGAATACGCGAATGATGATGAATTTATTGCTCGTTTTGATCGTGAAGCTCAATCAGCGACAAGCTTATCTCACCCAAACATCGTGAATATCTTTGATGTTGGCGAAGAGGATCATATTTTATATATGGTTATGGAATATGTAGACGGCTTGACATTAAAAGAATATATACAAAAGAATGGTCCCATTAATGTAGAAGAAGCGTTAGATATAATGAAACAAGTAAGTTCAGCAATCGGCCATGCGCATGCTAATAATATAGTACATAGGGATATAAAACCACAAAATATCTTAATTGATTCTTTTGGACAAGTGAAAGTAACAGACTTCGGTATTGCGGTTGCGTTAAGTGCTACTGCATTAACCCAAACAAACTCGATACTTGGATCTGTTCATTACTTATCACCTGAACAAGCACGAGGTGGGATGGCAACAAAGAAGTCAGACATTTATTCACTTGGAATCGTATTATTTGAACTATTAACTGCTCGTCTGCCTTTTTCTGGACAATCACCAGTTTCTATTGCATTGAAGCATTTGCAAACAGATACGCCTTCCGTAAGAAGGTTTAATCAAGAGGTCCCACAAAGTGTAGAAAACATTGTTCTGAAAGCTACCGCAAAAGATCCATTTAACCGTTTTGATACGGTATATGATTTAGAGGATTCACTAGCTACTGCTTTGGATCCTGAAAAATTAAATGAGGATAAATTTGTTCCACCTGTAGGAGTGGGCGAAGAAACAAAAGCAATACCGATCATTACAGATAATCAAATGCATGGCAGCACCAATCAAAATACCATAGTTCACCAAACGAACGGTGCTACAAAATCATTTGTGGCAAACGATACAGATGAACCAAATGGACAGAAAAAAGTAAAGAAGAAAAACAAAGGGGAGAAAAGTAAAAAAAAGAAGGTATTTTGGATTACAATTATATTATTCGTCTTGTTAGCTTCTGGGGTTGCTGCATTGTTCATTGTCCCTAGTCTGATGCAACCGGATGATGTTACAGTTCCAGATGTTATCGGGGGAGAATATGAAGAGGCTGCAAATGAATTGCAAACTCTGAATTTAGAAACAAAAAAGGAAATAGCTTTTTCCGATGATGTAAAAGAAGGGGATGTGATTAGTACAGATCCATCTCCAGGTAGTGTCGTAAAGGAAGAGTCGTCTGTAACACTTATTGTTAGTCAAGGTAAAGAAACAGTAACCTTTTCTAATTATGTAGGTAAGGACTATAGCCAGATTAGACAGCTCTTAGATGATAAGGGATTTAAAGTAATTGGTTATGACAAGACTTCTGATCTGACTTCTGGTGAAATTATAACGCAAATTCAGCCTTCTCCTGATTCAGATGTAGTACCAAGTGAAACAACTGTGATCTTTGAATACAGTAGTGGACCGGAACTAATAAGTTTAAATAATCTACAGGGCATGACAAAAGAAGAAGCAATTGGCTACCTGGAAGAACATAATCTTATTGCAAATACGGTAGAGGAATATTCAGATAGTACACCGGCAGGAGAAGTTATTCGCCAGGAACCTGAATCAGGAACAGAATTGCAAGAGGAAGAAACAGTAACCATTTTTGTTTCTGTAGGTCCAGAAGAAAAGCCACCAGTGTCGCGTACAGTTACGTTTACGGTACCGTACAATCCTAATCAACAACCAGATGAGGGTGAGCAAACAACGGATGATCCAGATAAACCAGACGAACCAGACGAACCTGAAGAACCAGTTGAGCAAACCGTTAAAATTTATGTAGAAGATGCGGATCGTTCTATTTCAGATGTTCATATTGAGGAAACCATCACACAGGATCAAAAATATGAAATCACATTAACAATCAGACCAAACCAAACAGCGGAATACAAAGTAATTCGGGATGATGATGTTGTAATAAATAAAACAGTGGCATATGAAGAGGGTGAATAAATGGCAGAAGGCAGAATTATAAAGGCGTTAAGTGGGTTCTACTATGTGCAATCTACTGACGGGATATATCAATGCAGGGGGAGAGGCTTGTTTCGAAATAAAAAAATAACCCCTCTTGTTGGTGATTTTGTTGATTTTGATAAAAGGGACGGTATGGAAGGATATCTGATTAACATAAAACCAAGAAAGAATGAATTAGTACGTCCGCCTATTGCTAATGTTGACCGTGCTTTCATTATAAGTTCTGCAGTAGAGCCATCGTTTAGTTCATTATTATTAGATCGATTTCTTGTGTTAATTGAATCCAAGTATATTGAACCTGTTATTATTATTTCTAAAATAGATGTTCTACCAGAGAAAGAGAAAGTAAATGTAGATAACTATGCAAAAGCTTATCAAAGCATTGGATACAAGGTTGAACAAGTATCGTCTAAAGAACCTTTTGAAATAAAAGGGATTGAAACCTATTTTAGTGATGGTGTTTCTGTCATCGCAGGACAGTCAGGCGTTGGAAAATCATCGTTGTTAAATGCGCTTAAACCAGAACTACAAATTAAAACAGATGATATTTCAAAAAGCCTTGGACGTGGAAAGCATACAACGCGACATGTTGAGTTAGTTCAATTATTTGATGGTTTAGTTGCGGATACTCCTGGATTTAGTGCACTCGAATTTAATGAAATTGAATTGGGTGATTTAGGAGATTATTTTCCAGAGTTTCGTGAAAGAAAAGGAGACTGCAAATTTCGAGGTTGTATGCACAACAAGGAACCAAAATGCGCAGTCAAGGAAGCAGTTGAGCAAGGTAAGATTTCGCGATTTCGATATGACCACTATCTAACTTTTTATGAAGAAATTAAAGCCAGAAAGCCGAGGTATTAATATGACTAAAATAGCACCTTCTATACTTTCAGCCGATTTTTCGATACTTGGTCAAGAGATTCAAGATGTTGAAAAAGGCGGAGCAGATTATATTCATGTTGATGTTATGGACGGGCATTTTGTTCCAAACATTACGATTGGTCCTTTAATTGTGCAGGCAATAAAACCAATCACGAATTTACCATTGGATGTACATTTGATGATTGAAAATCCTGATGCCTATATTAAAGGATTTGCAGAAGCTGGCGCATCCATAATTACGGTACATCAAGAGGCTTGTCCACATCTGCATCGAACAATCCAGCTAATTAAAAGTTATAATGTGAAAGCTGGAGTTGTTATTAACCCTGGTACACCAGCCCATATGATAAAAGAAATACTTCCAGATGTAGATTTGGTACTATTGATGACTGTTAACCCAGGGTTTGGTGGGCAATCATTTATTTCCAATGTTGTCCCTAAAGTTAAACAAATTGATGAGTGGCGCACGGAGCTTGGTCTGTCTTTTGAAATAGAAATTGATGGCGGAGTAAATGTAGATACTGCTAAGACCTGTGTTGATGCAGGTGCAGACGTTCTAGTTGCGGGAAGTGCGGTTTATAATAAATCAGATCGAAAGCAAGCAATAGAAGCTATCATTCAAGCAACTAAAGCATCGGATTAAGTATATGAAAACGATAGGCATTGTAGCAAATGGGCCAGAGGAATTAATACCTGATTTGGATTATTATCGAGATGTAATCGATATATGGATTGGAGCAGATCGTGGCTCACTGATCATACTTAACAATCACCTTCCACTTGATTATGCGCTCGGAGACTTTGACTCTATTAATAAGCAAGAAGAGACAACTATAGAAAAAGCTTCAAGGTCTTTTACTAAATTCCCATCAGAAAAAGATCAAACAGATATTGAAATCGCCATAGAAAAAGCAATTGAGCTAAAAGGCGATACAATCTACTTTTTTGGGGTAACCGGTGGTAGATTGGATCATGAGCTCATCAATATTCAAATGTTATACTCACTACTGGAGCGAAAATGTTCTGGAGTCATAATTGATAAATCGAATCGCATAGAAATAGTTGTACCTGGTTCCTATGGAATTAGTTCCGAAAAAAGATTTCCAAACATATCATTTGTTCCGTTTTCGGGACACGTCAAAGGCCTAACACTAGAAGGATTTTATTATCCACTTGAGAACTATCATTTATTTTTGGGTTCAACTCGTTGCATTTCAAACAAGCTTCTTTTAAATAATGGTACTTTTTCTTTCGATGAAGGCATACTATTACTTATAAAGAGTCGTGATGGATAGGACTAGACGATTCCAATTCAAGCTGTTTTTGTCAATGGAGGAGGGGGAACTCATGAAATTTTATACTATTAAGCTCCCAAGATTTATCGGTGGATGTGTCAGGGTAGTGATAGGCATGTTTAAGAAAGAAAAATAATTATTATTTAGCTTTTGTCAGAACAATGACAAAAGCTTATTTTTTTATAGACAAGTCAGAAAAGCGGAGGCGACTGGTCAGCGACGTACAAATAGGAAGACTGTGAAAGTACGCCGAACTATGCGTACCTTTCAACAGGACTGCCTATTTGCTAGGCGCTAGGAGGCGCAGCTAGACAGAGAAAAAGCGGAGGCGACTGGTCTTTGTTTATGGTGGGCTTTTAGAGCTACAGCTAGATAAGTAAAAAAGCACCCAACTAATAGTGGGTGCTTTTTAGACATATACTAATGTAAAAGGTATATTATACGCGCTCTACTTTACCTGACTTAAGTGCGCGAGCAGAAACATAAACTTTTTTAGGTTTGCCGTCTACCATAATACGTACTTTTTGTACATTAGCTTTCCAAGTTCGCTTGCTCGAGTTCATAGCGTGGGAACGTTGGTTTCCACTGTGAGTTTTACGTCCAGTTACAACACATTTTCTAGCCATGTTAATCACTCCTACTCATACATGTGACATTTTACTACTTATATAATTTATCATAACCTTACCAATAACGCAATGAATCTATGATAATTTATCAAGAAAATTAACTTGACAGAACAAAGAATTACGGTCATTGTTATAAGGGGCTATGTGTGTCTAGAGCATAAGTGCTTTAAAAACTTGCATGTTTATAGTAGAATATCCTTATCAATGATGGGTATTAAAGGAGGATAACTATGTCCATTGAACTTAATACAAATGACGGTCATGTAACAATTACCAATGATGTTATAGCAACAATTGCAGGTGGTGCAGCTGTTGAGTGTTATGGAATTGTAGGGATGGCTTCAAAAAATCAAATTAAAGATGGAATTTCTGAAATTTTACGCAAAGAAAATTTTGCGCGTGGTGTGCTAGTTCGTCAAGAAGATGATTATCTTCATATTGATATGTATATTATTGTAAGCTATGGTACAAAAATATCCGAAGTAGCGCACAACGTACAATCACAGGTTAAATATACATTGAATAAATCATTAGGACTGTCCATAGACTCAGTCAATATTTATATTCAAGGTGTGCGTGTAGAAAAAGATTGATCCTTTGTTTATTTGTAATGAAAGAGGAGGAACTGTAGTGACAGTACGAACGTTAGACGGCATAATCTTCGCACAGATGGTACGCTCTGGAGCACACCATCTAACAAACAATGCCAAAAAAATTGATGCTCTGAATGTATTTCCAGTACCAGATGGAGATACAGGTACAAACATGAATTTATCGATGACTTCAGGAGCAAGTGAAGTAAAGAAAATGGATAGTTCTAATATCTCAGAAGTAGCCCTTGCTTTTTCTAAAGGCCTATTAATGGGAGCTAGAGGTAATTCGGGTGTAATTTTGTCCCAAATATTCCGTGGTTTTGCAAAAGGTATGGACAAAAAGGAAGATCTAACAACGAAGGACCTGGCTAAAGCTTTTGATATGGGTGTTTCCACTGCATATAAGGCTGTAATGAAGCCTGTTGAAGGTACAATTTTAACAGTGGTAAAAGACGCTGCAAAAGTAGCAGTTAAAGAAGCGAAAAATGAAAAAGATGTAATCGCTTTAATGGAAAAAGTTTTAGTTGAAGCAAAAGCATCACTTAAACGTACGCCCAGTCTTTTACCTGTTTTGAAAGAAGTAGGTGTAGTGGACTCAGGTGGGCAAGGTCTTGTTACCATTTATGAAGGATTCTTAGCCGCGTTAAAAGGAGAAGAACTGCCTGAAGGTGTGACATCGGATGTTGAAATGGATGAAATGGTGAATGCAGAACACCATAAAATCGCTCAGGATTTCATGGATACAAGTGAAATCGAATTTGGCTATTGTACAGAATTCATGGTTAAATTTGAAGAAAAAAAGACAAAGGAACATCCATATAATGAAGAAGAATTCCGGGACGAATTAAGTGACCTCGGCGATTCGCTGTTAGTTGTTTCAGATGAAGATGTAGTAAAAGTACATGTCCATGCTGAATATCCTGGTGATGCTATGACATTAGGTCAACGGTATGGAAGCTTAATTAATATGAAAATAGAAAATATGCGTGAGCAACATACTGCTATTGTTGGTGACAAAAAACCAGCTCCTAAGGAAAAGGTTCCATATGCAATTGTGACAGTTGCGATGGGTAAAGGCTTGAAGTCATTACTTGAAAGTTTAGGTGCTTCAATTGTTATTGAAGGTGGCCAAACGATGAACCCTAGCACGCAGGATATAACAAATGCGATAATCGACGCAAACGCAAAAAATGTACTTATTTTACCTAATAATAAAAATATTATAATGGCTGCTGAACAAGCGGCAGAGCTTGCAGAAGTTAATGCTGCTGTCGTTCCTTCAAAAACAATTCCACAAGGAATAAGTGCTATTCTTGCTTTTCATCCGGATTCTGAGATAAATGAAAACAAAAAAGCAATGCATGAAGCATGTGGGCATGTTAAGACTGGACAAGTTACCTATGCAGTTCGTGATACTCAAATAGATGGAATACCAATTGAAAATGGTAATTTCATGGGGATTGCAGATGGGAAAATTAAAGCAACACATCAAGATAAATTGGAGACTGTGCGATTGCTTTTGGAAGGTATGATCACAGAAGATGATGAAATCCTTACAATCCTGCAAGGGGAAGATGTAAGTGATGAAGAAGTAGAAAAGCTTGTCAACTATGTAGAAGATACATATGAAGATGTAGAGGTTGAAGTCCATAACGGGAATCAGCCGATATATTCGTATATTTTTTCGGTGGAATAAGTTGGAATTAAGTTAAAAATTTTTAAAAAGCGAAGGGCATTGTCTCTTTGCTTTTTTCTATTAGCACTAACAGTAGCTTCTTATCTCGGGAAAGATACATAGAACATATTAAACGAAAATGACTCACTTCATGATATAATAAATCGAAATTAATATTAATTTTATGGTGACTTTGAGAAAAGTTGAAAAGGGAAGTTGGTTAAAATCCAACGCGGTCCCGCCACTGTATTGAGT
Source organism: Virgibacillus carmonensis (assembly GCF_057836705.1). NCBI lineage: Bacteria > Bacillati > Bacillota > Bacilli > Caryophanales > Bacillaceae > Virgibacillus > Virgibacillus carmonensis. Next base: position 154,401 of record NZ_JBYQFJ010000003.1, read on the forward strand.
AGAATCCATTATAAAACCACTGTTTCTAAAGAAATGGGAAGGGGTAAAAGGATTTGATGACTCTGAGCCAGGAGACCTGCCATAAGGAAGTACATTTTTTCCTACGGGAGATAGGGGGATGTTTGCGATCAAATAATTTCATTCGGAATTATTATGTATTGTCATGCCATCTTCTGATTTTTAGAGGGTGTTTTTTTATTTTACTGGGAGGTTTTTTTATTATGGGAAATATCATTGTACCAATTACTAAAACAGTTCAAACTCGCTTGGTCCTACCACCAGACACCAATCACTTAGATACGATATTTGGTGGAAAGGTATTAGCTTATATCGATGAAATAGCTGCCCTAACAGCGATGAAACATTCAAGTAGTGCTGTTGTTACTGCCTCGATTGATTCGGTCGATTTTCTTTCATCGGCTAAAGTAGGAGATTCATTGACGCTTGAAGCATATGTAACTTACACCGGAAATAGCTCGATGGAGGTTTATGTAAAAGTAACCGCACATGATTTGATCCGAAATAAGATAACACTAACGACAGAATCGTTTCTTACGATGGTTGCAGTAAATGAGAAAGGGAAGCCTGTTCCAGTACCAAAGGTGTCACCACAGACGGATGAAGAAAAGCAACTCCATGCAACAGCTCCAGCGAGGAGGGAAAATAGAAAAAGACGTGCGTCTCTGCGATAATGAGGTCTGGGAGATGTAGCAATGCTAACGTTATATATTACGAGACACGGGGAGACTGTGTGGAACATGGAAAAGCGCATGCAAGGCTGGAAAGATTCCGAACTAACCCAGAACGGTATCAAAAATGCGATTCGTTTAGGAGGGCGACTGAAAGATGTTGATTTCGGAGCAGTTTATGTCAGTTCTAGCAACCGAACTAGAAAAACAGCCGAATTAATATGTGGGGAAAGAAAGTTATCCGTTAATTTAGATGACAATCTACGAGAGATTAATATGGGAGATTGGGAAGGCCAGTTACAATCGAAAATAGTGGCAACCAATCAGGAACAAATGGAATCCTTTTGGAAAACACCACATCTTTACACGTCAGCTACTGGAGAAAGTTTTACCGAACTACGCGAGCGTGTGTTAGGAGCAATAAATCGTATTAAAGAAGAAAACAAGGATGGAAAAGTCCTGGTTGTTACCCATGGTGTGGTAATAAAAAGCTTAATGGCGTACTTCAAACAGGCATCCACTGAAAAACTTTGGGACCCACCGTACATAAAAGGGACTAGTTTAACAATCGTAGAACTAGATGGTAATGAAGCGAATGTTGTTATGGAAGGCGACTTTTCGCACGGTAAATAATTAAAAAACATAAATATTATATCAGGGCGAAAGGATAAATGTACACTTACGAATCGTTTGAAACATTTTGGGTATTCACTTTGCTGCATTAAAGAATCCATGAGCATTTTCATGGAGAGTATTGAAGCCCTATTCAGCAATCGGATGCAGATCCGAATAAACAAAAATAACCACCCTTAGCCTACGAACTAGTGGTGGTTATTTCTTTACTTATAAGTTGCCTCTTTGATGGGCTATCGGACTTAGACTGAGTGGTGTCAGCGCACCGTTCAGCCTTTTACTATTGTTTGGATAATTCTCACCAAAGCCTTCATTGTTACTTTCTATCAATAAAATATATTAAATAAACTAGGAATGTATCGTAAAGCGTTTCTTTCAAGAAACTTTCTTTGGTACTTAATCAGTTGACAATAGTAACCTCCACCATTCTTCTACCCCAGTTGTACGCTTGATCCTTAGTTGGAAGATGGACATCTATTTTTCTCCCATTGATAGCACCACCGGTATCCGCTGCAATGGCATAACCATAGCCTTCTACATGGACCTTTGTACCAAGAGGTATTACGTTCGGGTCAACGGCAATAACTTTCGCATTGGGGTTATTTATCAAATTTACCCCTGTTGACGTTATCCCTGAACACCCTGTGCAATAAGCTGTGTAAGCAGTTGCTTCAACAGAAAATGTTCTTCCTTCTACTTCCTCTTCCGCTTTACTTACATTTTTACTTACTTTCGCTTCAGCTGGCTCAGTTTTAGGGACACGGGCGGTTGTGCTAGTATCTTCTGTCTCTTGTGCCTCTTGTTTTGTTGCTTCCTGTTGAGCAGGTTCCGTCCCATTTATAATCAACCGTTGTCCGGTGATGATTAAATCAGAAGGAAGATCATTCCACGCTTTTAGGCTCGCGACCGTTACGCCAATACTGTGATTTTTGCTGATGTGGCTCAGTGTATCTCCCTTTTTAACAATGTAATAATCTATTTTACTTTCATTAATTTTCAATACCTGTTTAGGAAGTATTAAAGAGGATTCTAATCCATTTATATCCATCAATTCGTCCACGTTTGTATTATGGTTAATTGCTATATCCCAAAGAGTGTCTCCCTTTTTTACTTCATATTCAGCTGCAGATACGGATGTTGCAAAAATACCTGTAAATAGTAAACCTACAAATAAAGCTACTAACTTTTTCATTTATGTAGTCCCCCTTTAATAATTGACAAGCTAATCTTACCACGGTATTTCTATGTGTGCGGTTACAGCTTGTTTAAAAGAGGGTGACAAGGATTACAAGTAAAATAAGTTATGATTAATAGGTTCTATTTGCTCTATCTCCTGCATATACTATACTAGAGGCTCCTATGCGATTGACTAATTATACCTATATTCTACCATTCGGATTGAAGATTCCATGATCGTAACAACTATAATAAAGTGCCGAAAAAGAGAAGAAATGAAAATTATAAAATTGATCTTCAGTAATCACGAGCAAATCCGTAGAAGAAGAATATGCTCTTTTTTATATGCGAGTTTCGGATGCATATAACAAGTTACGGTTGTAAAGAATATAAAATAAAGATGCGTTAGGTAACTAAACATGCCCAATATAATAAAAATTTTTACCAGAGGAAAGGAATATAGGAACAAATGAAGCCAAAATACAAAGCAAAATTACTGAAAAAAGAAGAAATTGCGAATGACACAATGGCCTTTTACTGGGAAAAACCACAGGGGTTTACATATAAAGCTGGGCAATATTGCGATATGACACTGAACAAACCGAAAGTGACCAATGATGAAGTTAAAGAGCGTGCATTTTCAATGGCATCCGCTCCGTATGAAAAGGAGGTTATGACGGCCACTCGTATATCTGATTCGGCTTTTAAACAGTGGATAGAAGATTTCACAATTGGCACAGAGGTAAAATTCGATGAGCCCCGCGGCGAATTTACCTTACACGAGGATAGCACGACGCCAGCTGTATTTATAATTGGTGGTATCGGAATCACGCCGGTACGGAGCATCATTGCTCAGGCTACACATGACCAACTGCCTCACAAGCTTACCCTGTTGTATGCCAACGAAACCCAAGTAGATTCAGCATTTATGACCGATTTAAAGGGTTTTGCCGAAAAAAATCCGAACTTTTCGTTTGTGCCTGTGATGACCGATACCGAACCCAATGAATGGGGAGGAGAAAGCGGTTTGATTGACGCTGGTATGCTCAAGAGAAATGTATCGAATATTAGCAAGCCGATTTACTATTTATGCGGTCCTCCTGGTATGGTCAAAGACATGCGTCAAATGCTTGTTGAGGCTGGAGTTAATGAAAACAACATCAGAATTGAAGAATTTTCAGGTTATTAAAATCAAACAATAGTTTCCTAATAATATGATTATGAGTGAACAGAGCTGTTTAATGGTGTACCTGTATGAGGTGCAAATTTCACACGTGAAATCCCATTGGGAGTTCACGTGTTTTCTGTTTTAGTCTAGGATATCTCGTAGATAAACTTATTAATATAATTATATATTAAAATATACTCTAAACAGCAAGCACCCTTATTCCTGTATAACTTTTCTAATAAGAGGAAAAATAGGTAGAACTAATGTTGAGGAGGATTAATTTTGGCAGAGAACAAAGGCAAAGATGATTCAAAAAGACAAGACGTGAAACGCGAGATATTGACTACGCGCCAAGGCCGCCCTGTGGCAGATAACCAGAATATCCGTACAATTGGTGATCGTGGCCCGGCCACACTTGAGAACTATCATTTCATTGAAAAGATTTCCCATTTTGATCGTGAAGAGGTACCAGAGCGTGTCGTTCACGCAAGAGGATCTGGCGCATTTGGATATTTTGAAACGTATGGAAAAGTTGGAGATGAACCGGTAGAGAAATATACGCGCGCAAAAGTTTTTTCGGGTGCTGGGAAGAAAACACCTTTAATGGTTCGTTTCTCCACAGTGGCAGGAGCAAAAGATGCACCGGAAACGGATCGAGATCCACGCGGATTTGCGATGAAAATGTATACAGAAGATGGGAACTGGGATCTGGTTGGGAATAACCTAAAAATTTTCTTCATCCGTGATGCGATGAAATTTCCAGATATGATTCACGCATTTAAAGCTGATCCGGTTTCGAACGTACCAAATCCGCAGCGGATGTTTGATTTCGTTTCCCGTTCGCCTGAGGCTACGCATATGATCACATTTGTATTTTCTCCATGGGGTATACCCGCAACTTACCGCCACATGCAGGGTTCAGGAGTAAACACGTATAAATGGGTTAATGATAAAGGTGAGGCTGTATTAGTGAAATATCACTGGGAGCCAAAATCAGGGATTCGTAACTTAACACAAGAAGAAGCGAGCTCTATTCAAGCGAAGAACGTAAGTCATGCAACACAAGATTTATATGAAGCTATTGAGCGGGAAGATTATCCGGAATGGGAACTCTTTGTGCAGATTATGGAGGATGATTATCACCCTGAACTAGATTTTGATCCGCTTGACGATACGAAACTATGGCCAGAAGATAAATTCCCGTGGTTGCCAGTAGGTCGTATGGTCCTTGATCGTAATCCAGTGGATTTCCATGCGGAGATTGAGCAAGCCGCATTCGGTACAGGGGTGCTTGTCGATGGAATGGATTTTTCAGACGATAAAATGCTGCAAGGTCGTACCTTCTCTTATTCCGATACGCAGCGCTATCGAGTAGGTGCGAACTACTTAAATTTACCTGTGAATGCACCGAAAACAACCGTTCGCTCAAACCAGCACCGTGGCCAAATGGATATCCATGATCCGAAAGAATCTAGGGATAATCCACACATAAACTATGAGCCATCGATGATTGGCGGTTATCAAGAAGTTAGTGAAGAAGAACCACCACAGCATCGTCCAACATATAATGCGGCAGCAATGAGTGCGCCTATTGATCGTCCTAACAATTACGGTCAAGCAGGCGATACATATCGCAGCTTTGAAGATTGGGAACGTGACGAATTGATCGAAAACCTTTCCGGAGCGCTTGCGGTATGTGACAAACGAATTCAAGATGCAATGATTGGGCACTTCTCCCAAGCCGATGAAGACTATGGTCGTCGTGTGAAGGAAGGTATCGAACAGAAAATGAAAGAAATACAAGAAGATAAGAAGGAAAACAATGTCCCTGGACGTGATGCAGGTATTTCGAAATATGGTGAAGGTTCGATGGCTGAGAATAAAGCAACTAAGGATGCTGTGAAGAAAAGCCACGAAGCAGATCCTTATTAATTAAACATTGACAAGCGATTGCTGGACCCGGAATAAGGCTTCAAAATGAAGCCTTATTCCTTTTGTTTTTTAACGGACATCAAATCCGCTATTTTGATGAGAATTGACCCTAATTCTTAGGTTTGGCGGACACAGAGGATGTTATTTACGTAAATATACAAGGAGATCACAAGCTTTTTAAGTGAATATTAGAAATTAGACCTTTATTGTATATTGTACAAATAACGGATTTAAAGTCCGCGAAATTCACGCGTCGCTCATCGATAACTGAAGGGTAAGATTATTGAACAATACAAGTAGATAATTTGTGATTTTCGATTAAATACAACAATAAAAGCCATACCACACAAGTTATACCTGTGCAGTATGGCTTCTCATTTTGTTAAAATCCAACAATCTTCATCAAAAAGTCGAACAAAAATAGTGATGATATGATCACTAATGCGAATGAAAGTTCTCTTTGCTTCCCAAGCGCTAGTTTTACAATCGGATAGGCAATAAAGCCAAATGCCATTCCATCAGCGATACTGTATGTGAATGGAATCATAACAGCTATTAGAAATGCAGGTACTGCTTCTGATAAATCATCTAGATAAATATGACGAATGTTTTGCGCCATCAGTATACCAACAATAATTAAAATCGGACTAATTGCTGTATTTGGTATGATCGATATCCACGGAATAATAAATATCGTCGCCAGGAATAAGATACTCGCTGTGATTGCCACTCTACCTGTTTTTCCGTTTGATGCGATAACTGCCGCATTCTCTGCAGCTGAAACAGTTGGTGATGTTCCAAGAAAAGCACACGTCAACGAAGAAAATGCTGTAACACGATATGCTTTTTCGTAACGGTTTTCCCGTTTCAGCATGTCTAGCTGTCCATGTAACAATCCCATATTTTCAAAAATAAGAATCATCGCCAGCGGGAAAACAGCTAACCAGAATGATAGTTCATCGATTGCTGTAAAAGACGGAATAAAAATTAATTCCTCAGCATTCACGTTTACGGTACTAGACCCCTTGTCCAGAATACCGAACAAATAAGCTAACACGGTTCCACTAATCATTGTGATTAAAAAATTTGCTGGAACATTTTTCATAAATAAAAAGATCGCCAGGAATAATGTCAGTAGACTTACAATTACCGTTGGTGAAGTAAAGTCACCGATCGCGATAATCGTATGTTCACCGCTAACAACCAAACCACTTTTTTCTAACCCAATTAGGATTAAGAAAAAACCTAACCCAACTGTAATCGCATGCTTTAACGAATTCGGTATCGCTTCTTTTAGTATCAATCCCAATCGACTAAACGCGGTGATTAGAAATAATACCGAAGCAACGATGACAACAGCTAAACCCTCTTGAAAACTAAGCCCTGTTCCTTCCACAATGGAATAGGCAAACAACGCATTAATTCCCATTCCAGGAATTAAAATCAATGGAAGCTTAGCATACAAGCCCATGAACAATGTTCCGACAAAGCTTGCTAGAATCGTAGCCATCATGCCACTCTCGATAGATAATCCAGCTTCACTTAAGATCGAACCGTTCACCGCCACAATGTACACCGTAGTCAGGTAACCAATCAGTCCAGCTATAATCTCCGTACGCCAATTTCCTTTCGTTAGCGCATTACCCGCATCTTGTTTTTTATAAGGCATGAAATCTCCTCATATTTCCTTCTATCCCTCTCCCACCCGATTATATCAAGTATAATCCACAAGAGAATAGTATAGATGGATTGGAGGGGAAAGTCAACTTTGGAGAGGGTTGCTATGATATGGTAAATGGCCATGGAGCGCTTGGCGTAGAACCTGCATCATTTATAATAGATTTAGAATTAGAGAGAGTATGTGTATAAGATGAGCGACAAAATAAATATAGAATTAGAAGATAAGATGATAATGGCTTTAGCAGGATTGAAAGATATGAGTAACAACAAGTGGAGTTGCAGAAAACCTCAATGTTTCCACGGTTACAATAAATAAATACATGAATAGCGGGTAAGAAATTTTCTATCAGAATTAAAAAAACGTTGTCCTCAAGCTGAATTTAAAAATGATGATTATTGAATAAATAAAAAAGACTTTGTTTATTGGTGATGAATTATTCATCAATCTCGCGCAAGAACGGAATAAGCGACAGTACTCAAATCGATTTGGCCACTTTAATGAAGGAATGTGTGTTAAAATTTAAATGCAAAATATTTTTAATTGTTTAAAAAGGAGTGTGCAAGATGAATAAATATCAAGAACGTTCTGTTTATATTTCAATTGTAGCACTTGCTTTCTTCTTAGCATTATCTTTAATGACAAACCATTGGGGATTCTTTTTATGGAGTTTATTGCCTGTTTTTATAGGTTTGATGACTGCGTTTTCTACCAAGATTGACAAGAAAAGTAATGAGAAATGAAAAGATTTATTCATTCATAGGGCGCGAAAGTTGAATAAGGGTGTAGAGGCGGTGAAGGAGAATCAATTACGCCTTTATAACTTAATCCCATTATTTTTGAAAGATCGATTTTGTGTGCGCCATGGTCATACAAATAATACCCTTTTTCATTATATTCCTCTATAAAATCATCGAAGAATTCCCATCCACTATAATCAATATTCACTTTAAAAACTCCTTTCTTTATTTTAATTTCTTTATTTTGTGAGAGGATAGAACAACCATTTCAATTAATGTTTTAAGTAACACAAAATCTTTTTTTCAAAAACTTTCAAAATAGATGCCACCAAACTACCCTCTTCCTACGATTATAGTATTAAGAAATGTTTTTATCCGATTAACTTCGGTTCATTTCACTTTTATCTATTCGTAGGGGGAGGGTTTTATTATGGAACGGCAGACTATTACAGTAAATGAAGTGGCGAATTATCTTGGGGTGCATGCCGATACCATTTATACACTGGTGAAGGAGAAACAGATTCCACACATGAAGATCGGAACGCGCATTTTGTTCACAAAGCAATCAATTGATTTATGGATTCAAGATCAAGAGTACACAAGCCTACGTATCTAGCAAGATACATGGGTTTGTTGTGCTCTTCTTTTATTTAGGCTGTTTTCTAAAAGTTAATTTTTATTAATTGTAAAAGTGGTGCTGTATAGGATGAAGAACGCGCATCAGCAGTGGAAATATGCGAGACTCCTCGAAAGTGTATACACATTTTCTTCGTGCGATGTATCGCTGTTGTAGCCTTGCTGACTACCTAAAAATCACTTACATACCAGAAGGGGAAATGATAATGAATTATATTAAAGAGTTGAATGCTTTTAAAAACTGGTTATTGATTAATGATCTGCCAACGGGGGCGATTACTTTATGGCATGCCTTGATGGCCGTCAATAATGCTGCTGGGTGGAAGGAGCGATTTAATGCTCCAAATTCGACTGTCGGTCAATTAACTGGCTTATCAAAACAGGGAATGTTGGATGCGCGGAAAATTCTTATGGAAGAGGGGTTAATTCAAGTTAAAAATGGTAAAAAGGGGAAGGCACCGGTCTATAAAATGATTTCCTTTTTTCCAAATGCTGACCAATCACTTAACCAATTGGCAGACCAATCGGATGACCAATTACTAGACCCATCACTGTGCCAATCAGCCGACCAATCCTTGACCATACCTAAAAAGAAACTAAAAGAAAGAGTAGAAGAGGAGGGGGAAGAAGCGCACGTGAAAAAAATTGTTACAACTTACGAAGAAAACATTGGGCAGCTTAGTCCAATTGTGAAGGATGAATTTTTGGAATGGTGTGGGAAGCTTGGTGAAGATGTGGTGCTTGAGGCGATTAAGGTCATGGTGAAGAATAACGGCCGAACCTTTCGTTACTTGGAGAAAATTTTGCAGGAATGGTGTACGGCAAATATTTGTTCGGTTGAGGATGTACAAGCATACGAAACGCAGAAAAATACATCACGAGGAGATAATACAGTGCCATTTCGAAAAAAATCAAACGCAAGTGGGATGTCCATTTTTGACGAGTTACGAGCGGAGGCAGGGTTATGAATAAACAAGAGGCAATTAATGTGCTGGAAACAATCCGTGATATTTACCCAAAATTTGAAATTACGAAGCGAAAAGCGAGTTTGCTGATTCCACAGCTCATGCAGATGGATTATCCGCTTGTGATGAAAAAGTTATCGGCATTTGTGGCGACCCATCCGTATGCCCCAACGCTTGCTGAGATTGCGGTTTACCCTGCAGAAGATAATGGGCATTTGGCCAACATTAGTGAGTGGCGTGAAGAAGCTGACAAGGTACCAAGTGAGCTCAAGCACGCTTTCCATGCGAGAATGATGAAGCTGTTAAAGGAGAAGACAAATGATCGGTCTATCTAATTTTGAAGCAGAGATATCCGTACTTGGGTCGTTACTTTTGGAAGGGTCACTTTTCACGGAACTTGAGATACAGGCAGAGCATTTTTATCATGCGAAACATCAGGTGATTTTTCGTGCCATGAAGCAGGTTGCAGCTGCTGGACATCAAATTGATTTGGTCTCTGTTGTCACGGAATTGGGGGAAGCGGTTAATCAAATTGGCGGGACTTGCCGCTTAGTGGAGATGGCAGGGTCTGTACCTAGTGTGGCAAGTTTGAAGCATCATGAACGTTTGATTTTCGATGCGTACCGAAATCGAATGGCTAGATCAAGTGCTTTGGATTTTGCAGGAGATCCATCAGACGAGGCATTAGACACATTGATCAGTCGGTTGACGGAATACCGAGAATTAGGTGTTAGCAAGCAAGATAAGACGACGTATGACTATTTACTCGAAATCACGGAGGAAATGTGTTTTCCTTCTGGTGAACAATCGGGATTCTGTACTGCTTTTCATGACCTAGACGATATGACTGGTGGAATGCAGCGGGGGGAGTTGATTATCGTTGCGGCAAGGCCGTCTGTAGGAAAAACGGCATTTGCGCTTAATCTTGCAGCTGGTCATGCGAAAAATGGTGGTTCTTCCTTAATTTTTAGCTTAGAGATGGGAACGAAGTCGCTGTTGCAACGAATGATTTCAGCGGAAGGTCGGATTAACAGCCAAAAATGGCGCAACATGATTTTTGCCGAAACGGATTATGAACTTGCGATTAACGCAATTGGAGCGATATCGAACTGGAACGTGCAACTCTATGATAATGTGCGGACGGTTAGTGGGATCAGGTCAGCCGTTCGAAAAATAGTACACGACGATCCAGAGGAAAGGCATATGGTGCTTATTGATTATTTACAGCTAATGACACCAACGAGTAAGCACGATCGGCGTGATTTGGAGATTGGGAAATAACGCGGGAATTGAAGCTGCTTGCAGTAGAACTGAATATCCCAATTGTGTTGTTATCGCAGCTCTCGCGTGGGGTGGAATCAAGGCAAAATAAACGACCGCTTATGTCCGATCTAAGGGAGTCAGGTAACATCGAACAAGACGCGGATGTGATTGCATTCCTTTACCGAGATGATTATTACAGCCGGGAAAATAGCGGACCGAGTAAGATAGAAATTATTGTATCAAAACAGCGAAGCGGTCCAACTGGAACAGTGCGACTTGGGTTTGATAAGGAATATGGACGTTTTGAAAATATGGGTAGGGTGGGGGTGTAGTACTACATTTACATACTTTTTTAGACTTTTTGTGAAATGAATTTATTAAAGGCTTGAATAACGTAACTCTAGGAAATGATATAAAACTAGCCACTACTCTAAAGCTAGTGGCTTGGTGATGTTATTTCCCTATTTCATGCTTATGATAGAACCGTTTTTTTGTCAAAAAGGATGGATTCAGCAAGTTCCAATGCTTTCTCTGTTTTCTCGCGGGTTATAAAATAATTAAATAATTTCTTTTCATAGTGTTCAATCATCATGTAGTATCCTGTTTCGCGATAATATGGAATAACTGTTTCCTCTAAGTAACGATAATAGGTTTCTTCTTCCCGATTAATAGAGTAGATATGTAGTTGAAACAGGATAGATCGTTTGTCATTATTTCTAGTTGCAAGTTTTAATCCATTCCTGGAAAGTTCCAGTAGCTCATCATCTGGTAACAACTGACCATTCAGGCAGGAATTGATATATACATCCAATGTGGTTAAATGGAGTTGGTCATCCTCATCAATAAAATTCATCGCCTTTCGAAAATAATGTGCAGCCTCTTTGTAATATCCTCTTCGCATATTTTCAAACCCGATGTTATGAAATAATTTGGACTTTCTATGCTGATCATGGCATGTATCCGTTAGCTGGAGTAGTTTTTCGTATTTTTCGAGTGTACTTTTGTAGTCATGATGTTCCTTCGAATTCAGTTGAATCAACATAACCATTTCTGTATCGATGATACGTAAAAGGTTTAATGTCTTTTGAAAGTAGGTAAGTGCTCTTGATGCAAAATAATAGGCTTGAATATTCGAATGAACCGAATGGTGTGCCAATGCCAGGTGATAATAGTATTCATCATTATGATATTGCTCATTATCAATGCTTTCCATCATCGTGATACATTCGTTATTTTGACCGGTTAGAAAATAGTAAATGCCATATACATGTTTTAATAGATTAATTTCCCTCGTAGATAGCGTCGCTAGTTGTCGTTTTTTTATGTAGGATATGATTTTAAAAGCTTCTTTCACGTGATGTGTAAATAAGTAATAACGCGCAAGTAGAAGTTTATATAGATTAAGGTTTTCGGGTAAGTTGATTAAATCTTCATTTTCAATTTCTTCTTTCAACCGGAAAATCGTTTCTTTTTTCTGCATGACGATCGCATCCAGCCATTTTTCTAATAGGAGTTTCGTATGGTTATACTGCTTTATTTCCATTGTTATGTTGATGCCAAGACGGTCGGACATCAGCGATATGATTTCACTAGAGTACTCGGTAATCCCGCGTTCGATTTTACTTAAATGCGTTATAGAGCAAATTCCTTGTCCCAATGCTTCCTGAGACAACCCAGACTTTTGTCGATAATATTTAATAATTTTCCCTTCAATCATAGTACACCCCACTGATGTTGATATATTTTGTAAAATTAACGGGTAATTGCTTAGTCGTATTATACTATGTAATTACCCCAATATAAACCTAGTCTTATGAATAGGTCATAATTCCTGTCTGTGTATACTTTCCTTAATTTTTATCATAATTGCTTCCTTCCCAATAATCTATTGTCTAGGGACTAGACTTTGCTTACTAAACCTACTAGATTATTATTACTATTTTTTCTTAATTCCTGATGTAACAAGAAAGACTAACAATCTTATTATTTCTTTTCTAGTATTTTAATCCTGGTACCAAATGACCAGTGAATAACCCCAATAGGAAATTTTATGAATGTTGTGTAACATAATAATTAATTCATGTTATGCCAATTAGATATATTTGTTTCGCGTTGTGCTTGATTTAGTAAGCTATTTAATTGGCGGGAACTGAGAACAGAAAAAGCAGGGAAGAGGTGAGTACTATTCTAGTATCATTACGGAAATAAATATCAGAAAAATTAAAACAAACAGAAAGTAGGGAAGTAAATGACCAAAAAAAGCTGGAGTAAAGTTTTTCCGGTTGTTTTGTCACTTGTTTTACTATTAAGTGCTATGCTGCCGATTCAGTCATCAGCTACAAAACAACCCAGCGGTATAAAGAATGCTGAAGAAGTATTGAAAAACCTGACTGACGCCGAGCGTCAATCCTTGAAACAACTAGAGGTCAAGCCAGGATTTACGATTCATCCTGATATTAACCTTACTAGCCCAGATCCTGCGAAAGTTATCGTTGAATTTAAACAGGATCCAGCGAAAGTTGAACTAGCAAAAAACACAATGAAGCGGAAAAAGGCTTCACTTGCACAAGCAAAAGAAAAGGTTGAGGAGTCACATCAAACATTTAAAGAAGGACTTAAAAACCTTAACCTCAAAAAAGGTTTCAAAGCGAAAAGTGCAAAAATTAGTAAAGAAGATATCAAAATTACGAGGGAGTATCGTCATGCTCTTAATGGAGTAGCAATGACATTACCGGGAACTGCTGTCAAAAGTTTACTACAGATTGATGCGGTTGAACGAATCTGGAAGGACAAAGAAGTAAAGATTGATCTGCCAAAGGTAAAAAAAATAGAACCTAAAATGGCGGATAGCATCCCACAAATTGGGGTGGACAAGCTACATGAGGAAGGCATTAATGGGGAAGGAATTCAAGTTGGTGTAATTGATACGGGTATTGATTACAATCATCCTGATTTACAAGAAGCTTATGCTGGATATCGTAAACAGGAGGGTGAGGACCCAAGTGCCGTTGATTCAGATAGTGTCAAAGGATGGGATTTCGTCAATAACGACGCGAATCCAATGGAAACAACTTATCAGGAATGGAAAGCAACTGATCAGCCGGAAACCCATCCTATTACTGGATCCAGTTACTATACCTCGCATGGTACACATGTGTCAGGTACGGTAGCAGGACAACAAGATAATCAAGTTGACTATGCTGTGAAAGGGGTAGCGCCTCAGGTAGACTTATATAGTTATAAGGTACTTGGACCCTATGGTATGGGAACAACAAATGCTATCCTTGCTGGAATTGATAAGGCAGTGAAAGATGAAATGGACGTTATCAATCTATCCTTGGGATCAACTATAAATGATCCCTTGTCCCCAACCTCGGTAGCTGTGAATAATGCGGTGCTTTCAGGTGTGGTGACTGTTGTAGCAGCTGGGAATACTGGACCAGGAGAAAAAACTTTGGGCTCACCTGGATCCGCAGCTCTTCCGATTTCAGTTGGAGCAAGTGATGTTTCGGTGACAATCCCAACGTTCACTGCTACTGCAGGAGATCTATCATTTACAGATGTGAAACTGTTAGGGAAAAGTTTCTCTACTAATCTCGAAGACTTTCAAAACCAATCTTTCCCGGTTGTTTATGCAGGATTAGGTGAAATTAGTGATTTTGAAGGAAAAGACCTGACAGGGAAAATCGCTCTCATACAGCGCGGCACAATCACTTTTAATGAGAAAATACAAAATGCTAAGCAAGCTGGAGCGAAAGCGACCATTGTCTATAACAATGAGGATGGTCAAATCCCTTTTTATTTAGGTGAAAATACATCCTTTATCCCATCATTCCGTTTGTCAAAAGAGGATGGGGAAAGCTTAAAGGCAGCGCTTACGGAAGAAACAACGTTCACGTTTGGAACATTAAATAACACGAAAACAGAGGGAGATCATCTAGCTGATTTTAGTTCAAGAGGGCCTGCTACTCAAAATTATGATATCAAACCGGATGTAGTTGCCCCAGGGGTAGCGATATTCTCCACGTATCCGGAGTATATCAATGACCCACAAGCAGGTACCAATTATGATACCGCGTATGCACGTATCTCAGGTACATCGATGGCATCGCCTCATGTAGCAGGTACGGCAGCTTTAATTTTACAACAGCATCCGGAATATACACCTTTTGATGTAAAAACAGCATTGATGAATACTGCAGGGGATTTACAGGAGGATTATTCTGTTTATGAAGTGGGTGCTGGGCGTATTGATGCGTATAAGGCAGTCTATTCAGATGTATCGATTAAGGTTATTGATAAAACAAAGAATATAGAAGGTGACCAAGTTGTTGAAATCGATGAAGAAACTGCTTCTATCTCTTTTGGAAGTCATTACAAAACAGGAGAAACGATTGAAGATAGCAGAAAAATGATCATCGAAAACAAGGGGAATGAAGATAAGTCTTTTAATATAGAAGTTGAGTACCATAGCGAGCGTACAGGTATTCAAGATGGTGAGGAAAATGGTATCGATGTTGACGTACCGGCTAGCATCACGGTTAATGGCGATGAAGCTAAAAAAATTGCACCATCGATCACTGTTCCTGAAAATGCCGAAGAAGGGCGTTATGAAGGTTACATTCATCTAACGAATACCAATGATTCAAGTGAAACCTATCAGGTTCCATTCGCAATCCGTGTCACAGAAAAAGGATTCGAATATTTCACAACAGACAGACCGGCTTTGGCAAACAATACACCAAAATGGCAGTATTACAATCCAACATTAATAGGTGTTTTTCAAATGAAAAGTCCGTTTCATATGATTGATATCATTGTGAAAGATAGCCAAACAGGTGAAGCGATTGGATATGTAGCTACCCTTAAAGATGATTCAGTAAAAGCTGACACAAGATACTTCCTACAGAATGTCTTTGCAGGAATCGTTTATCCATTTACAGGTGACAAGGACAATCCTATATCCGACGAGTATATGGAACTGCCTGAAGGAGACTATGTTTTAGAACTTATTGGGTATGATGAAGAAGGAAAAACCTATACTATCGACACACCTGTCATCATCGACAATACAAAGCCTGAAGTAGCCTTTGACAAAGCTCCAGATGTTTATGAAATAAGTGAGGATATGTATACCGAAGAATTCGGAAAGAAAGCATTTTGGATTCATGGGAATATCCAGGATGAATCAGTGGACGTTTTACAATCAAAAGGATTGGACTATGACCAATCTTCGAACAAATTCTTAATCGCAACTGGTGAGCGTGAGTACTTTAATTGCTGTTTCCCTTCAGCAGATTCAGAAGGGGATACTGAATTCGGTATTGAACCAACAGATATTGCTGAAGGGCCATTGAGATTAAGTCTAGCAGGTCATGACATTGCGGCGAATGTGAATTATCAACGATACATTTTCTTGCAAGAAGGTACTGAATACTTGACTTCCGATTACAACAAAAAAGAAGTAAAATTAGGCGATATGGTAACGATGACGCTGAGCTTAAATAATGTAAAGAATTTTGTTTCGGGAGAGTACACTGTCGAATTTAAAGGGAAACAATACTCATTTGAATCAGTCGAGTTGAATGATGCAGTGAAGAATTATTCAAAAGAAAATGGTCTGGAAGCAACACTTCAAGAAGTTGAAGTGAAAGAAGATAGTTTTTACTCTACAGTAAACGTAGGTGCTGAGATAAATGGGAAAGGATTTACTGGGCTGAATGAAGACATGCCATTTTTAGACGTAACGTTTAAAGTCATTAAAGATGATTGGTTCTACGGAAATGACAAATTGAATGTTACAAATTCAAATTACACAAAAGCGGGTGAAACCCAGCCGGTTTCTCTACCATATTATAGTACAGCATATTTTGATTTCATATCTGAACATTCAAGATTAGAAGGGTATATTAAACCAGAAGCATTCCTGAAACCTGCCTCTATTACTTTACCATATGGTGTTGCTGAAGAAATTGGAGCAAAGGTATACGCTTTATCGCCAGAGGGTGAGAAATATGAAGGTACGATTGACCCGCGCGGGAAATATACTATTTTAGGTGTACCTGCTGACGGTAAGAAGTACAATGTAGTAGTGGACGTTCCAGGACACTTGAAAACATACAAAAGTTTCAAATCTGGATATTTATTAAAAGGAAAGTATTATGGGGACTTCATAAATTTAGGCTATAAGATTAACCTTGCAGGTGATGTTAACAATGACAAATTGATCGATGTAAAAGATGTCAGAGACATCGAAAAAGATTATGGAAAAGAAGACCCTGAAATTCAGACACATGATGTGAACCAAGATGGTGTCATTAACGAGACAGATGTTCGTTTCATAGAAAAGAATTTCTTGTCTACAGGACCTGATGCTCCTAAAGGTAAGTCACCTAAGGAATCAAATGGTAAAAAAGATCTCAATTATTACTTGGATAAGATGGGGTTAGAACCTGCGAGTGATTAAGTGATTAGAAAAGAAAAAATCAGGCTGTCGAGAAATCCTCGACAGCCTGATTTTTTCTTTTCACTTTACCAATTAACCGCGTTAATTTGGTATAATAGAGGTAATAAAAAAGGCGGTGACAAGCTTGTTCCATACGAGAAAAAACACGCAGAATGAAATAGAATTTGTTTCCATCGAAGATTTAGTTCCTCAAAATCACCTTCTAAGAAAAATTGATAAATATATTGATTTCACCTTCATTTTAGATAAGGTAAGACCTTATTTTTGTGAGGATAACGGGCATTCATAGTATAATACGACTAAACAATATTCCGTTTTGGATTATACATATTTCAACATCAATGAGGTGTATTATGATCGAAGGAAGAATCATTAAATATTATTGGCAAAAATCAGGGTTGTCCCAAGAGAAGTTGGGACATGGGATATGTTCTGTAACGCATTTAAGTAAAATCGAACGCGGGATTACCGAGTACTCTAGTGAAATCATATCGCTAATGTCCATCCGTCTTGGCATCAATATAAAAACTGAAATAGAACGGTATAAACAAACGAAAATTCTTTTAGAAAAATGACATGATGCTTTGGTGATGCAGAAAAAAGAGGAGATCTTCCGATTAAAGCAGGAGATTGAAAATGAAGATTTATTCCATCCTCCCGAACATTTTAACTTATACAAACTATTACTTGCTCGTTGTTACTTGTTTACCAATAAGGTTGATGAAGCATTTAAAATCATATCCGATATCAAAAAACGTAAACTAGCAATTTTATCTCCTAGGGAAGCGAATTTATTGAAACATGTCTAGCGTGCATCACTACTATAGAAAATATTGATAAAAGAGCAATATCATAATGATGAATACTATTATCACCTTGCCTTAGCCCACCACTCCGTCCATTCGAATGTTCAGGCCTATTATTTTGCATTAAAAGCACTTGATTATTTTCAAAGGACCTTAAATCTATTAAGAATCATTGATACGGGGATGATTATGTTAATACAGCTTAACGCAAAGGAGCATCATGACTATAAAAGCACACCCCATAAATACAGAAAACTGATACAAATATGTGATACGTGCCATGACCAAGATAGAAAGTCTAAATTATTTCATAATCTTGCTTTTGAAAATATGAGAAGGGGGTATTACAAAGATGTCTCATGCTTCTTTCGAAAAGCGATGAATTTGATTAATGAGGATAACCATCAATATTTAACCACATTGGATGTATATATCAATACCTGCATTAAAGGGCAGTTGTTAAAATATCCAAGGACTTCAGAGATTACGGGCAATGGAGTCCCTTGTTCAAGCAATGCACTTGCAAGTGTATGACGAAGCGAATGCAATCCTTGCCTTTTGCCATGAGGAACAGAGGCTTAGACGTGAAGGTTGATGAGCCGACCTTTAGAGATGATTATTATCAATCAGTTAAGGTTGGTGCAACACTTTCTGGTAAAGATTTCAAGGGCATTGATGGTGATATTAATTTCTTAGATGTCACATTTGAAGTGATCGATGATACCTATTATCTGCGTAATAGCAAGTTCAATGTTAAAAACTTGACTTATTAAAAAGTGGGGGAGACAGAACAAACAACCACTCCAGTACTTGCCTATGATACGTTTACCTATTACAAAACATTCAACGGTGCGTGGACATGTCGCTTTTGAAGCCGTGATAAATGATCAAGGCTGGATGCCACGCATGGACTTTGAAGGTATGGGGGCAAGGTATATGCGATTAGCCCAACTGGTAAAAAATATGAGGGAACCGTTGAGTAAGTCTTAAATTGACCGGACCATTCTCCAGTTCTTCCGGTAGTAATCCAAATTTAATTTCCCCTTCGCCATTCACAGGAAGTGTACCTGGGAAAGGTGAAACTTGATAATAACCAACGAGATTTTCTGATTGATCATAATTCAAACATTTTGAATTTAATACATCAATCGCTGAGTCATATACATTTGTGTGCACCCAAAAGGCATGATAGCCATCTTCATCGGTGTACATGGATGGATCCACTTCATGAATACCCGGTTGTAAATCATTAAATGTAATTTCAGGCGGTGTATTACCAACCATAGCAACGGTATCCTTCGCGTACGTTTTTCCTTGATCGTCGTACGCAACCATTTCGAACGTGTAATCACCTTCAGGCAACTTTACATATTCGTCTGAAGTAGGTTCAGAAGGATCATCTGCATTCACTAGGTTAACTTAATAATACTGCTTAGAGAATGATGGTCACCGTTCTCTTTCTTATGCGGACATGGAATCCGTTATTTTAGTGAAATGACCCTAGTTTACGAGCTAAGAGGACACTGAGTGCGTTATTTGCGAAAAATCACAATGAAAGTACTGTTTTTTATCAAATAACGGAACTGAAGTCCGCAAACATTAAAATTAATCCATTTTTACAGAAATAAAGGATCTGATGTCCGCCAAAATCCATTAACCAAGAGAACACTGATCACACATATGCACTTTGTTAGTCAGCGCAAAATAAAAATGAAATCCAATGAAGAACTTCTTATCCCTTCACTGCTTGTTTAACAATGGATACAAGCTCTCTGCTATACGTATCCAAGTCTACTTTTTTTGTAATCAGCAGCAAACATATACTCTCCGATTGCTCCTTGAATCATGTTGGCCATTACATCTAGATGGAACTTACCAAAATCACCTTGCTCTTGACCAGTACGTAGGATTAACCGAAGTTCATCCATGATGGGATCTTCGTCATCTTCATCACCTAACTTATAATACGGAATATTTTCAGGTGTTCTCGCGTTAAAAACAATTTCGATTAAGGCTGTATTACGTGCTGGATGCGTACCCTGATAAGCTAAACTTGCAGTAATAAAAGTGGTTAGTTTTTGATCTGGTGTCGTTTCTTGATGTACGCTCTCCAGTATATATGTGGCTGATTTTTCTACTAGATAGTGCAATAGATGATTCATTAAATCGTTTTTATCAGAAAAGTGATAAGAAATAAGGGAAGTACTAATCCCAGCATTTTTAGCGATTTGCGCTAGGCTGGCTTTTACATATCCGATTTCATCCAGTGTTTTAATGGCAGCCGCAATTATTTGCTCACGCCTTGCTTCAGCAATGAACGACTGCTTTCCTTTGCTTTGTTGTTCACTTGGCATTTTCTTCAACCTTCGTTTTTCTGAAATATTGACGTTTTGCATCATCGTTAAGAATGATTCCTAATGCAGTCAACTCTTTACGAAGGACCTTAGCTTCCTCAGTTTCCCCGTTCTTCAACACCCGTTCTCTTTCTGCCAATAAGTTCAAACCGTTTTCATCAAGAACAACTTATTTAATGTTATATCTTTTATGTGTATTAATCAAACGCTAAATAAAGTTATTTCTGTACAAATAGTGTGTACAGTTTTGGATAAATAATGAGTTCATTTTGTTCGTTTTTCTCTGTCTTACACCATTCTTTCGTATTTTAGTTAGAAATTAGTGTTGTGGAAACTCTGTTTTAACAAAGGATACAGAATAATTAGAACTATTGCGATTACAGGTAGTAAAGTATTTGTAAAATGGATTCGTGATTTTTTTTGTGGGTATAGCCTCACTCTAATGAAGATGATTATTCCACCGTTTTTTGTTATAATTGATAATAGATTGGTGCGTTCATATTAATATTTAGGTGGTGGCAGTTTTGAAATTCAATTCAGTATTCGATATTATTGGTCCTGTTATGATAGGGCCATCAAGTTCACATACAGCTGGTGCAGCAAGAATTGGGAAGGCTGCACGTAATTTATTTGGCGAGGAACCAAAATGGGCTAAAATACATCTTTATGAATCTTTTGCTAAAACATATAAAGGACATGGAACAGATTTTGCATTAGTAGGCGGATTATTAGGTTTTGAGACGGATGATACCCGCATGAGTAAAGCATTAACAATTGCTAAAGAACGAAATATGGAAATAGAGTTTATCGAAGAGAGTGGTGCTTCTGACCATCCAAATACCGCTAGAGTAATAGTCGGTAATGATAAAGAGGAAATGGAGCTTGTTGGTATTTCCATTGGTGGAGGCAAAGTCGAAATTACCGAATTAAATGGTTTTGAACTTCGCTTATCTGGTAATCATCCAGCAATCTTAATCATGCACAATGACCGGTATGGAGCAATCGCGTCTGTTACGGAAATTCTAGCAAAATATGAAATTAATATTGGCCATATGGAAGTGAATCGAAAAGATGTTGGAAAAGAAGCTTTAATGGTTATCGAAGTCGATCAAAATGTGGAGGACACTGTTCTACAAGAATTGGAGAACGCTGACCACATTATTCAAATCTCTAAGATTGTAAGCTAATCATCATAGAAGGGGGACTCATACATGTTTCGTTCAGTTGCAGAATTAGTAGAAATTGCAGAAAAAGAAAATATATTGATTTCCGAGGTAATGATTCTACAGGAAATGGATGTTAAAAATATCTCCCGCGAGGAAGTCTATGCCAGTATGGAAAGAAATTTAGTTGTTATGGAACAAGCGGTAGAAGACGGACTGAATGGTGTTAAGTCTGTTACAGGATTAACAGGCGGCGATGCTGTCTTAGTTCAAAAATATATGAAGGAAAAAACCCCACTATCTGGCAACCTTATGATGGACGCGGTGAGTAAAGCAATGGGTACAAACGAAGTAAATGCTGCGATGGGTACAATATGTGCTACGCCTACAGCTGGTAGCGCTGGGTGTGTTCCAGGTACATTATTTGCAGTGAAAAATCAACTGAATCCAACGCGCGAGCAAATGATTCGATATTTGTTCACCTCAGGTGCGTTTGGGTTTGTGGTGGCCAATAATGCATTTATTTCGGGTGCTGCTGGTGGGTGTCAAGCAGAGGTTGGTTCAGCTGGCGCAATGGCCTCTGCAGCTATTGTGGAAATGGCAGGGGGGACCCCGCAACAATCAGCTGAAGCCTTTGCAATTACGTTGAAAAACATGCTTGGACTCGTTTGTGACCCTGTTGCAGGGTTAGTCGAAGTTCCTTGTGTGAAACGAAATGCTGCAGGTTCATCACTTGCTATCGTTTCTGCTGACATGGCTTTAGCTGGTGTTACAAGTAGAATTCCGTGTGATGAAGTGATAGGAGCCATGTACAAAATTGGAAAGTCAATGCCTTCCGCTTTACGTGAAACAGGGGAAGGTGGACTAGCAGGTACACCAACAGGTGAAGCAATCAAGAAAAAAATATTTGGGATATCACCCAAGGAAGTGTGATCGAATTTGCTAAGTGAATCCGTATCTGTCATCAAAGGTGTCGGTGATAAATTTGCAGAAGCATTGGCGCTGGTTAATATATACACAGTAGAGGACTTACTCTATTATTTCCCAAACCGTTATGATGTTTTTGAAATAAAACCGCTTAGTGAGTTAATTCATGAGGACAAAGTAACGATTGAGGGAAGGGTAATCCATGATCCTTCCCTTTCTTTTTTTGGGAAAAAGAAATCCCGTCTAACCTTTACCGTTGAAACGGAAGGGGTAGCTATAAAGGCTGTAATGTTTAACCGCGCTTTTGCAAAAAAACAATTGAATGCAGATGATGTAGTAACCCTTACAGGTAAGTGGGATGCTCATCGACTTCAAATTACCGTTAGCAATTATAAAAAAGGACCGGCAGAAGAACAAGCCACTATACAACCAATGTATCCCTTAAAAGGGGAACTAACCAACATCAAACTAAAAAAAGTTGTAAGTGCTGCTATAAAAGAACACATAAATGATGTAGAAGAAATCATTCCTGAAGAATATTTAAAAGCATATAAGATTCCTGATCGCAAACATGCTATTTTAGCTATGCATTTCCCAAAAGATCGACAATTGTTGAAACATGCTAGAAGAAGATTTACATATGAAGAGTTCCTATTGTTCCAACTGAAAATGCAGCTACTCAGAAAGATAAAGCGAGAATCTACCACTGGTAATGCACAGCATTACGAGCCAACGAAAATCCAGGAATTTATTCAGTCTTTGCCGTTTACTTTGACAGGTGCTCAAACAAGTTCACTAAACCAGGTATTAGCAGATATGAAATCACCATATCGAATGAACAGGCTATTACAAGGGGATGTTGGTTCTGGAAAAACGGCAGTCGCAGCTATTTGTTTATGCGCCACGATTTCAGCAAATAGACAAGGAGCTCTAATGGTTCCAACCGAAATCCTAGCAGAACAGCATTACCAATCCTTGTGTGATATGTTTGGTGAGAGAGCATCGATTGTTTTACTGACTGGTTCAATAAAAGGAAAGAAAAGAAGAGAAATAACGGAAGCCATAAGAGATCATAAGGTAGATATTGTAGTAGGTACACACGCTTTGATTCAAGAGGACGTAGTATTTGCAAATCTAGGTTTTGCAATTGTTGATGAACAACATCGATTTGGTGTGGAACAACGGCGCGTGCTTAGGAGTAAAGGGTTACATCCAGATGTATTGTTTATGACTGCAACTCCAATCCCCAGGACACTAGCTATTACCGCATTTGGAGATATGGACGTTTCTATCATTGATGAAATGCCATCTGGAAGAAAAGAAATTGATACATTTTGGACAAAAGAAAATACGTTTGAGCGGGTATTGAACTTTATAGAAAAACGTGTATCTTTTGGAGAACAGGCATATGTAATCTGTCCGTTAATAGAAGAGTCAGATAAACTGGACATCCAAAATACTGTCGATCTCTACCATCAGCTGCAGGAAATTTATTCAAGTAACGTTCAGGTGGGTTTAATGCATGGTAGATTGTCATCAGATGAAAAAGAAGAAACAATGAATAAGTTTGCAGCAAATGAAATTCAGGTACTTGTATCTACTACGGTCGTTGAAGTAGGTGTGAACGTACCAAACGCAACAGTAATGGTTATTTATGATGCCGAACGATTTGGCTTGTCACAATTACATCAGTTGAGAGGGCGAGTTGGACGAAGCGATAAGCAAAGTTATTGTATTCTAATTGCTGATCCGAAAGGTGAAGTGGGTAAAGAACGGATGAAAATCATGACAGAAACAACGAATGGCTTTGAGTTATCTGAGCAGGATCTGAAGCTTAGGGGGCCAGGTGACTTTTTTGGAAAGAAACAAAGTGGTCTTCCAGACTTTAAAGTTGCTGATATGATTCATGACTATAAGGCACTTGAAACTGCCCGCGCGGATGCACAGGATATTATTGAATCAAATAAATTAGAAAATGATGAAAACTATCAGGAACTACAAAAGCTCTTAGAGAATGATTCATATATGAGAAAAAAGCTGGATTAAGGATTGCTTGCATAATTAATTATCCTATTATATATTACTATTAGTACCAAGTCATAAATTAATTAAACTGCCATAAAGTGGATGGTGTCATAAATGAAACGAACTAAATTAGAGAGACAAAGGTCTTTAATAGAAACAATTGAGGAAACTCCTTTTATTACAGACGAGGAGTTAGCACGAAAATTTGATGTTAGTATCCAAACTATTCGCTTAGATCGCATGGAACACGCAATTCCAGAATTACGTGAACGAATAAAGTCTGTTGCGACTAACCAATGGAATGAAACAGTAAAGGCTTTGCCGTTAGAAGAGGTAATTGGTGAGGTCATTGACCTTGATCTTGATAACCGTGCTATTTCAATCCTTAATATCGGCGCAGAACATGTTTTTTCTCGTAATAAAATAGCAAGGGGTCATCATTTATTTGCCCAAGCAAATTCGTTAGCTGTTGCTGTCATTAATGATGAATTTGCGTTAACTGCTAATACGGAAATATCTTTTACCAGGCAGGTTAAAGAAGGAGAACGTGTAGTAGCTAAAGCGTTCGTCGAAGGTGAAAGTGATAAAGGTTTTACGGTTGTTCGTGTCTGGAGCTATGTTGATCAAGAAGTAGTTTTTAAAGGATTATTTTATATGTATAGGTCAAACGACCAAAAAGGGGAACTTTCCAATGAAACTAGCCATTGATGCTATGGGTGGTGACCATGCCCCGAAAGAGATTGTATTGGGCGCAATGGACGCTATTGAAACTATCAGGGATTTAGAAATTGTTTTAGTAGGGGATCAAAAAAAAATTGATCTCTATTTAACTGAACAAACGAAGATAACCATTATTCACACAGATGAAGTAATAACCAGCGAAGAGGAACCTGTACGAGCAGTTCGTAAAAAGAAAGATGCCTCTATTGTATTAATGGCAAAGGAAGTTAAAGAAGGGCGTGCTGATGCTTGTATATCAGCAGGGAATACTGGTGCACTAATGGCAGCAGGGTTATTTGGTGTTGGTCGAATTGCAGGAATTGATCGACCAGCCTTGAGCCCCACATTACCTACAGTTGATGGCAAAGGATTTTTATTGCTTGATGTAGGTGCGAATGTTGATGCCAAAGCCCATCATCTTCTGCAATATGGAATTATGGGTTCTATTTATACAGAAAAAGTTCGAGGTATACGAAATCCGACTGTTGGGCTGATGAACGTAGGCACAGAGGATGGTAAAGGTAATGACTTAACAAAAAAGGCTTTTGCACTTTTGAAAGATGCACCCATTAATTTTGTGGGAAATGTAGAGGCTCGTGATCTTCTGATTGGGGCAGCTGATGTTGTAGTAACAGACGGGTTTACTGGTAACATAGCCTTGAAAACAATTGAAGGTACATCGCAAACCGTTTTCCAATTGCTAAAAGAAACATTTATGTCTTCCTTTAAAACAAAAATGGCTGCAGGCATGATAAAGGGAGATTTGAAAAGCTTAAAAGGAAAACTGGACTATAGTGAATATGGAGGGGCAGGGCTTTTTGGACTAGCTTCACCCGTTATTAAAGCGCACGGTTCCTCGAGTCGGAGGGCAATCCATAGTGCAATTAAACAAGCATGTCACATGGTTGAATTTAACGTTACAAAAACCATTGAAGACACGATATCGGAAATTGATACAGACAAGGGGGAAAAAGAATGAAACGAGTAGCATTTATGTTCCCAGGACAAGGGTCACAGGATATTGGCATGGGTAAAACATTTTATGACGCTTACCCTGAAATAAAAGAAATGTTCCAGGAAGCGGATGGCATACTAAATTTATCATTAACAGATATTATGTTTAATGGACCTAAAGAAACGTTAACAGCAACACAAAACGCACAACCTGCACTATTATTAACTAGTGTTGCGGTACACACACTTTTATTGAAATCTGAGGTTCAACCAGTTATGGCTGTAGGTCATAGTCTGGGAGAATATAGTGCCTTGGTTGCAGCAGGTGCAATCCCGCTTGAAGAAGCAGTCCAATTAGTTGCCACACGCGGCAAGCTAATGGAAGAAGCTTTTCCAGCTGGGAAAGGTGCAATGGCGGCAGTTTTAGGGTTGTCAGCGGATAAAGTAGAAGAAGTGTTAACTTCGATGGAATCAGAAGAGGTAGTTGACCTGGCGAACATTAACTGTCCAGGGCAAATTGTTATCTCTGGGACAAAAGAAGGTATTAATCAGGCTTCTGATGCTTTGAAGGAGAATGGAGCGAAACGCGTTTTACCATTGAATGTTAGTGGTCCATTTCATTCTAGATTAATGGAAGCAGCAAATGAAAAGTTTGCTGAAAAACTTGAAGCGGTTTCTATTACAGATGCAAACATTCCCGTCTATGCAAACGTTACAGCTACACCTGTAACAGAACATAATGAGATAAAGGAGCTATTAATTAAGCAACTCTATTCACCGGTACGATTTGAAGAATCAATCCGAAACATGATTGATGAAGGCGTAGACGCATTTGTTGAGGTGGGAAATGGAAAAGTTTTAAGTGGATTAGTCAAGAAAATTGATCGGAAGGTACCTACATTCGCTATTCAAGATCCAGAATCCATGGATGAATTTATTTCGTGGTACAAGGGGGATGCATAATGTTAAAAGGCAAAAGCGCTCTAGTTACAGGGGCCTCACGCGGTATCGGAAAAGCAATTGCACTTGAACTGGCTAAACAAGGTGCTAATGTTGCAGTAAATTATGCTGGTAGTGAAGCAAAGGCACAGGCAGTAGTGGAAGAAATTGAAAAAATTGGTGTAAAAGCTTTCAAAATTCAAGCAGATGTAGCAAACGAATCAAATGTAAAAGACATGATAAAAGAAGTCATAAGCGAGTTTGGGAGCCTTGATATTCTGGTTAACAATGCTGGAATCACCAAAGACAATTTGTTGATGCGTATGAAAGAGGAAGAATTTGATCAAGTTATAAACACAAATCTTAAAGGTGTGTTTGTGTGTACAAAAGCAGTTACACGTCAAATGATGAAGCAAAAAAGCGGGAAAATTGTTAATGTCTCCTCTATTGTTGGCGTAAGTGGTAATCCTGGACAAGCTAATTACGTAGCAGCTAAGGCTGGGGTAATTGGTTTGACAAAATCGACAGCGAAAGAACTTGCATCACGTAATATTCTTGTTAATGCAGTAGCGCCTGGATTTATCGCGACAGATATGACCGATGAGTTGACGGAAGAACAACGTGCAGGTATGCTTGCCATGATTCCATTAGGAAAACTAGGACAAGCGGAAGACGTAGCTAGAGTAGTACGTTTTCTAGCATCCGATGATTCCAACTACATTACTGGCCAAACCCTACACATAGACGGCGGAATGGTGATGTAGAAAGAAAAGCGGAGTGGTGTTCAGCGGTGAAATGCGTAAGTAAGAGACCTTAGAGCACATGCTCTTAGTGCTCGGAGTGTCTATTACTTACGACACGAACCGCTAGGCCTCGCAGCTAGACAGAAAGAAAAGCGGAGGCGACTGGTCAGGGGCGTACAAATAGATAGGAATGTGAAAGTAGGTGAACTGTCCGTACATTCATCAGGACTAACTATTTGCTAGCCACTAGGAGCCACAGCTAGACAAAAAGAAAAGTGCAGCGGGTTTGTTTGAAACAGTCTAACTTTGAAGGGAGGTGAATGATTGTGGCAGACGTATTTGATCGTGTAAAAGAACTTATCGTTGAACGTTTAGAAGTGGAAGAAACCAAAGTAACAATGGAGGCATCTTTTAAGGATGATTTAGATGCAGATTCACTTGATGTAGTTGAGTTAGTAATGGAACTTGAAGATGAATTCGATATGGAAATTGCTGATGAAGAAGCTGAAAAAATCAATACAGTTGGTGATGCTGTTAACTACATAAACAGTATTAAGTCCTAATAATTATAAAGAGAAAGTCTCGCTACATGCGAGACTTTCCGTATATTCAATAGAGGCAGGTGACATAAAATGAATAGTAAACAACTTGAAGAGAAACTTCATATTAGATTTAATGATCATAACTTATTAGAGCAGGCTTTTACACATTCATCGTATGTGAATGAGCATCAGGAAAAGGTATTTTCGGACAATGAACGATTAGAATTTTTGGGCGATGCAGTATTAGAACTTGGTGTATCTCAATATTTGTATCGAAATAATGAAAAGATGCCAGAAGGAGAAATGACAAAATTACGTGCAGCAATTGTATGTGAACCATCCTTGGAAAACTTTTCTCGTGATCTGGGCTTTGGAGAATATATTTTGCTTGGGCGAGGAGAAGAACAAACTGGTGGGCGAGATCGACCAGCTTTATTAGCGGATGTATTTGAGTCTTTTCTAGGGGCGCTTTACCTTGATCAGGGTTATGAGCAAGCTATAAGCTTTTTAAATGAATTTGTTTTTCCGAAAATTAGTACCGGTGCTTTTTCGCATGCGATGGATTATAAAAGTCAACTACAAGAGCTCGTACAACAGTATAAAAACCAAAATATCGAATACAAAATAGTTGATGAAAGAGGACCTTCACATAGCAAAGAGTTTGTTATAGAGGTTTATGTCAAAAATCAAAAAGCTGGTTCAGGTGTGGGACGCACAAAAAAAGAAGCGGAACAACGTGCAGCAAAGCATGCATTAGATACCTTCAATGATTAGTAGAAAATTATAATAGGGCTGTAATTCACGAAGTGAAATACAGCCTTATCTAAATAATTATTTTATCGTAGTTTAACAGGCAGAAAAACCTCATAGGAAAAGAGAGAGGCCTCTAACTTGAATAAAGTTTTAATTTATGCTTTCCTTACAGATCTTAATTCATCAATAAACGCTTGAGTTTCAGAGGCACTTAGACGACCTTTCTGTACTACCATATCATACATAAATTTTATGTCATCGTATTTATCCAAATCATAATCCTCATGATCCATTAAACTGCGATTGGCTACCTTTAAGCGGTCTGCTAATTCTTCTAACATAAATTTTAAGTTTTCTTCGGATGGATGTTCAAGATTCATTTTTACACCTCACAATTCACTTTATTTTTAAAAGGTAAGAAAAGAATAGTTATGTATATAGCGTATAACCTGCTACTCTCTTCTTTTGTTACTAAGTTTATGATAAAATAAATGCGGTAAAAAGCCAAATTTTATTACGAATTAGTAGTACCTTTCGTTAAGGCATTAACTATCGGTTATGTTTATCTTGGGTTTATTTAGGAGAATGTTTATGTATTTAAAACGATTAGAAAGTATAGGATTTAAATCTTTTGCAGAGCGTATACAGGTTGATTTTGTTCCAGGCGTCACTGCAGTCGTAGGCCCAAATGGAAGTGGAAAGAGTAATATAACCGATGCAATACGATGGGTGCTTGGTGAGCAATCTGCTAAATCACTTCGTGGATCCAAAATGGAAGATATTATTTTCCAAGGTAGTGATTCAAGAAAAGCGTTAAATGTGGCTGAAGTATCACTGGTTCTGGATAACAATGATCAAGCAGTACCACTTGATTATGAAGAAATTAGTATTACAAGACGTGTATATCGTTCTGGTGATAGTGAATTTTATATTAATAAACAATCCTGTAGATTAAAGGATATCATTGACTTATTTATGGATTCCGGACTTGGTCGAGAAGCTTTTTCCATTATTAGCCAAGGCAAAGTGGAGGAAATTTTAAGTTCAAAAGCAGAAGAACGCCGAACTATTTTTGAAGAAGCTGCGGGCGTTTTAAAATATAAACAGCGAAAAAAGAAAGCAGAGTATAAGTTAGCTGAAACACAAGAAAATTTAAATCGCGTTGAAGACATTATCCATGAAATCGAACAACAGCTTGGGCCACTGCAGGAACAAGCGGAGACAGCAAAGAAATACAATCGTTCAAGGGAGCACTTAAAACAACAAGAAATCTCATTAATGATTACTGAAATAGAGCAGTTACATAGTGACTGGCAACAGGTATTAGCAGAATTGGAAAAAGAAAAAATGAAAGAATTGGCAATAAAAACCGAGGTCCAGAAAAAAGAGGCTAATCTGGAAGAAGAACGCAACAAGATTAGTGTCTTAGATGAAGAAATAGAACAAATACAAGTGGAATTGCTAGCTATTACACAAAAACTAGAACAGTACGAGGGTAGAAAACATGTTTTAAAGGAAAGAATGAAGCATTTTGAAGAGAATAAAACAAAGTTGGAAACAGATAAGCAAGCATTGGAACAACGAATTAACCAATTAAAAAAAGAACTTCAAGAAGAAAAAGAAAAATATGAAACAGTAACGAATGAACGAAACACAATTAAGCAAAAAGTAAGTCGGTATGAAAAGCACTTAACGGTAGATAAAGAATCGATTGCGGATCAAATTGAAGAGCTAAAATCAGAGTACATTGAATATCTAAATAGCCGGGCAGCAAATCGAAATGAGCAACAATCAATAGAACAACAAATCAATCACCTAATAGTTAAAAAGCAAAAACAGGAAGATAAAAATAGTGACATCGTGAAATCCAGAGAAGCATTTGAGAAAGATAAATCAAGCATTGCTAATACACTTAACAAACTGAAAAAAAACTATTCAACAGACGAAAAGGAAATCAAAAAATTAAAAGATACACTTACCAAGGAAAAAAGTGATTATCAGGAACTTCAATTAAAATTAAATCAAGGATTTCAATACATAGAGAAAATGAAGTCCAGAAAAGAAATGCTTGAGGAAATGAAAGAGGATTTCCAAGGTTTTTTTCATGGAGTAAAAGCAGTTTTAAAAGCACGGGAAGAGAATAAATTAAGGAAGATTCATGGTGCGGTAATCGAACTTATTGATGTACCGAAAAACTATGTTAATGCTATCGAAACTGTATTAGGTGGGCAAGCACAGCATGTTGTTGTTGACGACGACCATGCAGCACGTGAAGCAATTAAGTGGTTGAAAGATACAAATAAGGGAAGAGCGACATTTTTACCATTAAAATCAATTCAACCCCGATTTATTTCCGAAAACGTATTGGCACAATTGAAAGATCAAGCTGGTTTTATTGGTCTAGCAGCTAATCTGGTGAAATGCAATTCTACTCATCAAAGGGCTATTGAACACTTAATGGGACATGTGATCATAGCGGAATCATTAAAAGAAGCCAATGAAATAGCTAAATTGGTCATGCGTAAGTTTCGAGTTGTTACACTTGATGGAGATGTAGTGAATCCTGGGGGCTCTATGTCAGGTGGGACAACAAAAAAAACAAATCAATCGTTATTTACACGTGACCAAGATCTGCAAGGGATTACGGAAAAGCTTGCAGAATTTCAACAAAGAACGGTGTTGTTTGAGAAAAAAGTTCAAGCAGCTAAAGAATCAATTGATCGTAAAGAAGAAAATTTAGAGCAAGTCCAGGAAAGGTTTACAGAAAGTTATCAAGCTTTACAAGATACGAAGGCAGCGTACAGTCAAGTAGAAATGCGTGTAGCTTCAGTAAATAATAATTTAGCCTTATATGATCAGGATAAGAAACAATTTGAAACAGAGGAAAATGAATTAACAGTCCGCCGTAAATTTTTATTGGAAGAGTTAACTGAAATCGAGGATAAAATAAAAAATATTCAGCAAAAGATTGATGAATTAGGTGAACAAGAAAGTAAATTAAAAGAAAATAAAGAGCAAATACAACATGATTTCCATCAAAATCAAATTCTCTTAGCAGAATTAGAGGAACGTGTGAAAAACCAACGCGATAAAACGAAAGCATTAACAGAAGAAATTGACGAAGAAAGTCAGCAGTTTGACGACCACAGGGATAAATTACAAGAATTAATAGACCTGAAAGAAAACGAGGTTACGGAAATTCAAGTTACCAATTATATTGCTAACTATCAAGCTGAAAAAGAAAAAATTACGAATGAGATACAGACGAAACGACAAAATCGTAGCAATCTAACGCAATTCGTTCAGGACGCGGAAAGAGAGCTAAAAGAAGAAAATAAAATTCACCAAGCGACAGGGAGACAGATTCAGGACAAAGAAGTTAAGTCAAATCGATTAGATGTAGAGTTAGAGAATCGATTAACACATTTGCAATCAGAATACATGCTGACTTATGAACGAGCAAAAGAATCCTATGCTAAAACCAATGATCTTATGAAAACAAAAACAAATGTTCAGCAAATTAAAAAATCGATAGAAGATCTAGGTACAGTTAATCTAGGTGCGATAGATGAGTATGATCGCATTATGGAACGTTTTACTTTTCTATCAGAACAAAAAGAAGACCTTGTACATGCAAAAGAAACGATGTTTTCGGCAATCGCTGAAATGGATGAAGAAATGCAGGTACGTTTTGAAACAACTTTCACTCAAATTAAAGATGAATTTGCGATCGTGTTTAAGGAATTATTTGGCGGTGGAAATGCGGAGCTAAAATTAACTGATCCTAAAAACATCCTTGAAACAGGTGTTGATATAATTGCACAACCACCAGGTAAAAAACTGCAGCATCTTGGACTGCTTTCTGGTGGAGAGCGGGCCCTGACTGCTATTGCTTTGTTATTTGCAATCTTGCGTGTTAGACCTGTTCCATTCTGTGTATTGGATGAGGTTGAGGCAGCACTAGACGATGCTAATGTGATGAGGTTTGCTAAATATGTCAAGATGTATAGCAAGGATACGCAATTTATCGTGATTACACATCGAAAAGGGACGATGGAGGAAGCGGATGTATTATATGGCGTCACTATGCAGGAATCAGGTGTTTCCAGGCTAGTTTCCGTGCGGTTAGAGGATACAAAAGAATTAGTGAATTTTTAAAAGGATGTTCAAAAAGTCACCAAATGATAAACGGCGAATTTCTTCGTTCCTTGAAAAAGAAGAACACTTTTTCTGCTTGCGAAGTAATCCTTCGGATAATTCTAGTGCTCAGTTTTTCCGGTCCCCACGTATTAAAAGCATAGAGGAACTTCTACTAAAATCGTTCACGTCCTGTGGACAACTTAGAAGTCAGCACACGCGTAAGTCCGGTCATCAAAATCTTCGCGCCTTGAACTTCTTGTTTCTAATTAGCCGACTTTTTGAACACGTATACTTTAAGGAGGAATTTTAATGGGTTTCATGGATAAATTAAAAAATAAATTTAAGCAAAATGATGAAGAAGAAATCTCTACTAAATATAAAGAGGGTATGACCAAAACGAGGAATTCTTTCTCGGGAAAAATTAATGATTTGATTGCCAAATATCGAAAAGTAGACGAGGATTTCTTTGAAGAGCTAGAAGAGGTTTTAATAACTGCCGATGTTGGTGTTATGACAGTCATGGACTTAATTGATGAATTGAAAATGGAAGTGAAGCGACGTAATATTAAGGATACAAAAGATGTTAAAGATGTTATTTCGGAAAAACTGGTAGAAATATATTATGGTGACGATAACGAAAGTATGGAAGAGTTAAATCTTCAACCAAATGATTTAACGGTCATATTAGTTGTTGGTGTAAACGGTGTAGGTAAAACAACATCCATTGGAAAGCTCGCACATCAGTTGAAATCTGATGGAAAAAAAGTAGTATTAGCAGCTGGGGATACGTTTCGGGCAGGAGCTATCGAACAGCTTGAAGTCTGGGGTGAGCGTGCAGATGTGGATATTATTAAACAAGGTGCTGGTAGTGACCCTGCGGCTGTTATTTTTGACGGAATTAAAGCTGCAAAAACGCGAAATGCAGATGTGTTAATTTGTGATACAGCAGGACGTTTGCAAAATAAAGTAAATCTAATGAACGAACTGTCAAAGGTAAAACGCGTTATAGAACGAGAAGTACCAAATGCACCACACGAGGTGTTGTTAGTCCTAGACGCAACTACTGGTCAAAATGCAATGAGCCAAGCTAAGACATTTTTGGAAGCAACAAATGTTTCAGGAATCGTGTTAACCAAGCTTGATGGGACTGCTAAAGGTGGAATAGTCCTAGCTATTCGCAATGAGTTACATATCCCAGTAAAATATGTTGGATTAGGGGAAAAAATAACAGACCTGCAAAAGTTTAACGCACAAGCCTTTGTATTTGGTTTATTTGCTGATATGCTAGATGATGACAAGGAGTACTAGTTGTTGTCGAGCTTTTCATAGTTGACAGGTAAAAACAATGTTCGTTATTATTGTAAAGAACTTTCACTTAACAAGGGGTGTTTGGAATGCTAGAAAAAACTACACGCGTTAATTATTTGTTTGATTTTTACCAAGCATTACTAACACCTAAACAACGCAATTATATGGAAATGTATTATCTAGAAGATTATTCGCTTGGTGAAATTTCCGAACTGTGCGAGGTTTCAAGACAAGCAGTATACGATAATATTAAACGCACAGAACTGATGCTTGAATCATATGAGAAAAAGCTTTATTTATATGATAAATTTAAATCTCGAATGGAACTTTTGGATCAAATTGAAAAGGATATTGCAAAAAATACAGTAACAAATGAAACAAAAAGCATGTTCATTAAATTAAAAGAAATAGATTAGGGGGACACCTTCTATGGCATTTGAGGGACTTTCCGACCGTTTACAAAGTACAATTAAAAAAATAACCGGTAAAGGTAAAGTATCTGAACAAGATGTAAAAGAAATGACAAGAGAGGTCCGACTTGCACTTCTTGAAGCTGATGTAAACTTTAAGGTTGTAAAGGGACTAATAAGTCGAATAAAAGAACGTGCAACTGGTCAAGAGGTTATGGAAAGCTTAACACCTGGACAGCAAGTTATAAAAGTTGTAAAAGATGAACTGTCTGAGTTAATGGGCGGGGAACAAAGTAAAATAGCTGTCGCAGATAAATCACCAACTGTCATTATGATGGTGGGCTTGCAGGGTGCTGGTAAGACAACAACAACCGGTAAACTAGCAAATTTCCTTCGAAAGAAACATAATCGCGCACCGCTGTTAGTTGCTTGTGATATTTATCGTCCAGCAGCAATTAAGCAACTCGAAACACTTGGAGAACAATTGACTATGCCCGTCTTTTCAATGGGAACTGAAGTGAAGCCGGTTGATATTGCTACTAAAGCAATTGAACAGGCAAAAGCGGAACATAATGATTATGTCATTATTGATACAGCAGGTCGGTTGCATGTTGATAACGATTTAATGGATGAATTACAGGATATAAAAGCTAGCGTGAATCCAGATGAAATTTTCTTAGTTGTCGATTCAATGACTGGTCAAGATGCTGTAAATGTAGCAGAGAGCTTTAACGAGCAACTTGATATAACCGGTGTCGTCCTGACAAAACTTGACGGGGATACACGTGGTGGTGCAGCTCTATCTATTAAAGCTGTAACAGATAAACCAATTAAATTTGCAGGGATGGGTGAAAAGCTAGATGAGCTGGAAGCATTTCACCCAGAGCGAATGGCATCCCGAATTCTCGGTATGGGCGATGTTCTGACGTTAATTGAGAAAGCACAAACGAATGTTGATGAAAAACAAGCGAAGGCCTTAGAAGAAAAAATGCGAACAATGTCATTTACTTTTGATGACTTTTTAGAACAAATGAGTCAAGTGAAAAATATGGGACCACTGGATGATCTCATGGCAATGATTCCAGGTGCAGGTAAAATGAAAGGCTTAAAGAATGCACAATTAGATGAGAAGCAATTGGTACATGTAGAAGCCATCATTCAATCTATGACCAAGCAAGAAAGACAAGAACCAAGTCTTATGAATGCTAGTCGCAAAAAACGAATCGCAGCTGGATCTGGTACATCTGTTTCACAAGTCAATCGATTATTAAAACAATTTGATGAAATGAAAAAAATGATGAAACAAATGACCAACATGCAAAAAGGCAAAAAAGGAAAGGGAGCTGGGATGAAGTTTCCATTCATGTAATGCTCAAAAGCGTAAGCATCCTGGGAAGTTCGACTATTGTCGAACTGTTATCGCTTGGAAGGGCAACAGGTAATGGGTTTTGAAGCTGAACGTGGCTGTTTCTGCAAAACAATTTTTTTATTCCAACATAGTTATTTTTTGTTGTAATGGAAAAACACTTTACAGACAAAGAAATATCTGATAGAATCTAAAATTGTGTAAAACATTTTTATTGGAGGTGCAAGAACATGGCTGTTAAAATTCGTTTAAAGCGTATGGGATCAAAAAGAAATCCGTTTTATCGTGTGGTTGTAGCTGATTCACGTTTTCCTCGTGACGGACGCTCAATCGAACAAATTGGAACATATAACCCAGTTGTTAACCCAGTTGAGGTTAAGATAGATGAAGAAAAGGCATTAGACTGGATGTCAAAAGGTGCAAAACCAAGTGATACAGTTCGCAATCTTTTCTCAAAAGAAGGCATCATGAAAAAATTCCACGACTCTAAAAATCAAAAGTAAAGTAGTGTGATATCATGAAAGCCTTAATTGAATCCATTGTTACACCACTTGTTGATTTTCCAGAAGATATCGTTGTAACAGAAACAGAGGAAGAATCAAAAATCATATACCATCTAACTGTTAATCAAGATGATGTTGGTAAAGTTATTGGCAAGAATGGACGTATTGCAAAAGCTATCCGTACTGTTGTATACGCAGCTAAGTCGGACGCAAACAAACGTATATATTTGGATATCATGTAAAGAGGGAAGGGGCATACCTTTCCCTTTTTACGCATTATTTTTTATAATTCTCCTATCTAGTTGAAGAGGGTGTGATTTATGTATGAAAATAATGAAAAAGGTACTGGTCAAACAAGTAATTACAGAAAAAAGTAAAGATGCGTTAAGACAAAACTTCGCAAATCATAAAATGCGACTTGAACAAGAGTGTCAACAATTGTTGTTTGAACAAAGAAAGTCACAGAATAAATCAGGAGTATCGAAGCAAGAGGTCTACCAACGTTTTCAGCAGGAAATAAAAAATCGTAAGGAAAAAATGAAACTAGTTGATTTTAAACTAGAACAATTGGATATGTTAGAGCTTGGCAGCGAAATCACGGAAAAAGAAGTTGAAGCTCTTGTTGAGGTTAAGGTTGGATCGCATTGGGATCAAATTATGGAAGAAACAGCTATTGTTATAAAAGACGATGTTGTCATCCGAATCGATGAATAGCAGGTGATGGAATGAATGAAAAAATGTTTAATGTAGGTAAAATTGTAAACACCCATGGAATACGCGGGGAAGTAAAGGTATTACGAATCAGCGATTTTGAAGAACGTTTTTCAGTTGGTGAGGTACTTTACTTGGTCCAAGATAAAGAAAACCCCATTCAGCTAACAATTGAAGCTCATCGTACACACAAGAACTTCGATCTAATTCAATTCAAGGGGTTTGGTAACATCAATGATATAGAACATTTCAAAGGTTCTTATTTACAAATATCCGAGAATCAACTAACTGACTTAGATGAAAATGAATATTATTATCATGAGATAATAGGTTGTGAAGTTTATTCAAACAATGAAAAAATGTTAGGAACGATCAAAGAAATTTTATCACCGGGTGCGAATGACGTCTGGGTAGTGAAGCAACCTAAAGGAAAAGATTTATTAATTCCTTATATTGAGGATATCGTAGCATCAATTGATATTGATGCAAAAAAAGTAGTCATTGTACCAATGGAAGGGCTGCTTGACTAATGCATATTGACATATTAACATTATTTCCAGAAATGATAGAGGGAGTATTTAATTCCTCTATTTTAAAAAAGGCTCAGGACAAAAATAAGTTCAGTTACAATCTAGTGAATTTTCGTGATTACTCAGTTAATAAACACAAAAAAGTAGATGACTACCCTTATGGTGGAGGGGCTGGGATGGTATTAACTCCTCAGCCTATTTTTGATGCGATAGAAACGGTTACCAAGGATAGGTCGTCCAAAACTCGTGTTATTCTTATGTGTCCACAAGGTGAACCGTACAATCAAAAAAAAGCCGAGGAATTAGCAAAAGAAGAAAATCTAGTATTCATTTGTGGTCATTATGAAGGGTATGATGAACGTATTCGGAAACATTTGGTCACTGATGAGATATCAATTGGGGATTACGTTCTTACAGGTGGTGAGCTTGGTGCGATGGCTGTTATCGATAGTGTAGTACGTTTATTACCAGATGTATTAGGTAATGAAGAATCCGCGCCAGAAGATTCTTTTACCACTGGGCTATTAGAGCATCCTCATTATACCAGACCAGCCGATTTTCGTGGTATGAAGGTGCCAGATATACTATTATCGGGGGACCATGCTAAAATTAGTAACTGGAGAAAAAAAGAATCATTGAAACGGACATATGATCGACGACGAGAATTGATCAATTCACGTACATTATCAGATGAAGATAATAAGTTACTTGATAACATAATTAAAAGTGATGAATAGTAATTGATAAATTGTTTTAAAAGTAGTTGAACTTGACATTCGTATATGGTATATTTATTGTTGTGTTTAAGTAGGATACTTAAGCTTTATAAACGATGTTCCGCTGTCCCTAGTGAGTTATGAGCATTGGTTTGGAAGGAGAGAAATATAATGCAAAAAATAATTGCAGATGTTACAAAAGAACAAATTCGCGCAGATCACCCTAACTTCCGCCCTGGTGACACCGTTAAGGTGCATGTGAAAGTTGTCGAAGGAACTCGTGAGCGTATTCAGGTATATGAAGGTGTTGTAATTAAACGCCAAAACGGTGGAATCAGCGAAACATTTACAGTAAGAAAAATTTCTTACGGTGTTGGTGTTGAACGTACATTCCCAATGCATTCACCTAGAATTGAAAAAATTGAAGTTTCAAGACGCGGTATCGTTCGTCGTGCGAAGCTTTATTATCTACGTAATCTACGTGGAAAAGCAGCTCGTATTAAAGAACGTCGTTAATAAAAGTAATAGTAAAGGAGCTTGGCATTGTATGCAGGCTCTTTTTTACTTTATCGTGTATACATATCTTAAATGTTTCGGAGGAAAGCGAAATGTCTAAACTGAAAAATGAATGGTTCGATTGGGCAAAAGCATTATTGATAGCTTTTGCGTTGGCCTTTATCGTTCGAATGTTCTTTTTTGCTCCAATTATAGTAGATGGACCTTCGATGCAACCCACATTACACAATCATGATCAAATGATTGTAAATAAATTCATCTATAATGTTAGTGAACCTGAAAGATTTGATATTATTGTGTTCCATGCTACACCAGAACAAGACTTTATTAAGCGGGTAATTGGTTTACCCGGCGAGCATGTGGCAGTGAGGGATGATGTTTTATATATTAATGACGAACCAATAAAAGAGACCTTTTTACAAGAAATTAAAAATAATAAAAAGCTTAATCAAACACTTACGGGTGATTTTCGACTAGAAGATCTGCCTGGAAGCTATGAAACAATACCAGAGGGATATATACTTGTCTTGGGGGACAATCGAAATAATTCAGCAGATAGCCGTGTATTAGGATTGATCCCACAAGACACAATTGTTGGTAAAACAGGTTTTATTTATTGGCCACTAGATCGATTTCAGATTTTAGACTTCTAAAATAAAATTTTCAGGACTAGAGCGAAAGACAAACAAAGTTTTTCCAGAAAGAATAGGTGATAACATGGCTATACAATGGTTTCCAGGACATATGGCAAAAGCACGTCGGCAAGTAGAGGAAAAATTAAAGCTCGTGGATTTTGTAATGGAATTGGTTGATGCACGAGCTCCGTTTTCCTCACAAAATCCAATGCTTCAACAAGTATTGCAAAGCAAACCCAAGATGATAATTTTAATGAAAAAAGACTTAGCTGATCAACGCATGACTGACAAGTGGATTGCTTATTTTCAAGAGAAAAATATTACAGCAATAGCAATCAATGTTAACGACAAAGGAGATATTCAAAAGGTTATCCATCATGCAAAAGCACTCGGGCAAGATAAAATGGATAAGCTTATGAAAAAAGGAATAAGACCAAGAGCTTCAAGAGCTATGATAGTTGGCATTCCTAATGTTGGAAAATCAACACTAATTAATCGACTCGCAAATAAAAAAGCAGCGAAAACTGGAGATCGTCCAGGAATAACAAAACAACAGCTATGGATTAAAGTGAAAAAGGACTTTGAATTATTAGACACACCAGGTATCTTGTGGCCTAAGTTTGAAGATGAGCTGGTGGGTTTACGATTAGCGGCGTTAGGTACAATAAAGGATCAATTATTATCACTTCAGGATATAACTGTATTCGTTATTAAGTATTTTCAAGAATATTATCCTACGCTACTTAAAGAACGTTATGAAATTGATCATGGGAAAGATGATATAGTGGAAATATTCGAGGCGATTGGAAAAAAACGCGGTTGCCTAGAAAGTGGCGGAACAGTTAATTTTGACAAGGTCGCAGATGTGGTTATCCAGGATTTACGTACAGGTAGGTTAGGAGCTATTACATTAGAATCCGTACAATAAAAATGGCATTGCATCTTAGGATGAATGCCTTTTTTTTACACTGACAGGATAAACTTTTGGTTTTTTAGTGGATATCAGTATAAGTTCAACTTAGGCTATTGCCATTAAAGCTTGGCAATAGCCAGGTTTTCTAAATAAACTACGAATTACTGTTAAACAAACCGATATAGAGGGTGACGTATGAAAAATAAAACTATCGCTGAAATTAAACAAATAATAGATGAAAATAACCTCTCAGATATGGAACGCTCGAATCTACAACGAGATCCTAGAAAAGGTGTACAAAATCTATGGAAAGCTTATGAACAGCGCCAGGAGAAAAAACAAGCATTAGAACTACATTTTTTGGAAATGTGTCAATATGAGCATGAAAATTATACAAACGGTTGTGAATTTATAGCTGGAATAGACGAGGCAGGAAGGGGGCCATTGGCTGGACCTGTAGTGGCCGCGGCGGTTATTTTACCGAGAAATTTTAAACTATTAGGGATTGATGATTCAAAACAATTAAATGAGCATAAACGTAATGAGTTTTTTACAATAATTAAAGACCAGGCTGTTAGTTTTGGGATATCAATTGTTAGTAATCAAAAAATTGACCAAGTAAATATTTATGAAGCAACAAAAATTGCGATGCGAGACGCTTTAAGTCAGCTAAATCCTAGTCCAGATCATGTTTTAATCGATGCTGTCCCACTAGAATCCCTCCCTTGTACCTCTGAATCTATTACAAAAGGGGATCAAAAAAGTATTACAATCGCGGCTGCAAGTATTTTAGCTAAAGTTACACGAGATACGATTATGAAAAAAATACATAAGGATTTTCCTTTCTATGATTTTAAGTCAAATATGGGATATGGCACAAAGCATCATATGGATGCGCTAAAACAACATGGTAGTACACCATTTCACAGGAAGTCATTTGCACCAGTAAGAAGCACAATTATTTGATAGGGAGGTGCCTCAGTTGAGCATACAAGACGTGCTGTCTAAACGATTGAGCAGTGCCAAAGTAAACCACGCACAGGCGTTCTTAAAGCCCGGACAGATTGTTCAAGGAAAAATTGTGAAGCTTTTTCCAAACAGTAAAGCACAAATTCAAATAGGTTCACAAAAAATGATTGCTCAATTAGAGGCCTCGTTGGCAATTGGAGAAAACTATCACTTTCAAGTAAAGATAAATGAAGATGTTACGCATTTAAAGGTTATTGGTGAACAGTTAAAACATAACATGAGCGACAATATGCAAAAGTTATTACAAGAATTAGGTATCAAAGCAACGAAAACGAAAATCTCTCTTATGCTGCAATTAACGCGTGATAAAATTCCATTTGATACAGAGCAACTGGTAAAAGCTTTTCAATTACTGGAGGGTGCTGCAAACAAAGCACAGGCACAGTCCGTGCTTAAGGATATGATCATACATAAATTACCAGTAACAGATTCGGTCTTTCAAGCCTTGTATACGAAATCAACAAGTGGATTTACTGATCAATTGAATAGGTTATTGCTGCAGTTAAAACAGGACACAAATCAAACACCTTTAAAGCAAACTTTAATCGAACGTTTGTCGATGCTAACCGAGCACACACAGTCAAATAAGGGAACATTAATTAAGCACATATTAACAGAGATAGGGTCTAATCAGGCAAATTTCTTAGAAACAGTAAAAACAATTGGGTTAGTTGATAAAAGGGTAAATTATTCTACATGGAAAACGGAGTGGCAAGGTTTTGCTAACAATAAATTTGGAAATGTCTCGGTACAAACTATCACGTTAACCAATCAACAATTAACTTCATTATCATTGCCATTTGAAATGAATCCATCAGAAGTGTTTTCTACATTGAGCAAGCTAGTAGAAAATAAGGGGATTTTAATGAAGCAAGCACAAGTGCTTTTACAACATTTTTCATCAGCAATTAATACAGCCAACATTCACCAAATTCCGTTATCTCCAGAGAATTTCTCACAATACAAATTACAAATTGAAACAAAATTACTACCCTTGTTACCAGATAAA
This sequence comes from Virgibacillus carmonensis, assembly GCF_057836705.1. Classification (NCBI taxonomy): domain Bacteria; kingdom Bacillati; phylum Bacillota; class Bacilli; order Caryophanales; family Bacillaceae; genus Virgibacillus; species Virgibacillus carmonensis. Next base: position 197,459 of record NZ_JBYQFJ010000003.1, read on the forward strand.
CAACAACAACTGGTTAGAACGCTTTTACAAAATAACGTTGCCTCAATAGGTCAATTACAAACAATGGTTAAGACACTTTCTCATGAGCAAACATATAAACAAATAGAGCAATTTGGGAAAAATACAAAACTAACTGACAATCTATTAGTTACGAAACCTCATGAGCAGTTTTTAGTTCAGTTAAAACAAATGCTTAATACAACTGGCTTAGCCCATGAATATTACGTTGCAAATGATTTGCCTGAACAACAGTCAGCTAACATTAAAACCATGGTATTACAACTTTTGCAACAAAGTGATGGCATGATAAATGATCGAGCTCAGCAGTTAATTCATTTTATTAATGGCATGCAAATACAATCAGTGAATGATACAACGAATTTTTTACAAGCAAGCCTTCAGATACCTGGGGAAAAGCTTGCTTTAGCCAAAGATTTACAACTTGAGTTTGAAGGAAAAAAAACAAAGTCAGGTAAAATTGATTCTTCGTATTGTCGAATTTTGTTTTATCTAGATTTAACCAATTTGAAAGAGACAGTTATTGATATGAACATTCAGAAACGAGCAGTTGCTGTTACCATATTCAATGACGATATTTCAATTTCAGATCACTCCCACGCATTAAAACCGATTCTAAAAGAAGGTCTAGAAGCGCTTGATTATTATTTATCGACAATTACTGTGAAACCACTAAAGCAAATGAATATGGAAAAAGAAACAGCAACGAGAAGAATGGAAACCGATTCCTTTCAGGAGGTTGATTATCGAATATGAAAGGAAACAGAACGAAAGCTGCAGCACTTAAATACGACCAGAAGCAAGATCAAGTACCAACGATTGCGGCCTCAGGTAAAGGAATTATTGCAGAAAATATTATTGAAAAGGCAAAGAAAAATAATGTTCCAATGATTGAGGATGCAACCCTTGTTGAATTATTAGCTGAATTAAATATAAATGAAACCATACCAGAGGAATTATATCAAGCAGTTGCAGAAGTGTTTGCATTTGTTTATCGTGCGGACAAGAAAGTAAATTCTACAAAAGAATAATACTAATTTTCGACAACAAAGCTCGCTTTTCTCTTGATCTAGCTACGGCGCCCCATTGGCTAGTGCCCTTCAGGACTCCTCCTTGCGATAAGTCAACATCGATTCGCTACGATCATCGTGTTTCCTTTATCTCATACGGAGCCTTCCAGGTCATACGCCAATTAACGGGCGCCTCCGCTTTTCTTTATTTCTTTATTCCTTGTGAAATTTGTTGTTTTTTAATACAATGGGAATGCAGTGAATTTTGATGGGAGGATAAAAGATGAACATTCATGAGTATCAAGGCAAAGAAATTTTGCGAAGCTATGGTGTAAATGTTCCAACTGGACATGTTGCATATACAGTGGACGAAGCTGTAGAAGCTGCTGAGAAACTAGGGTCGGCTGTGACTGTAGTTAAAGCACAAATTCATGCTGGTGGGCGTGGTAAAGCCGGTGGAGTGAAGATTGCGAAAAACTTAGACGAAGTGCGTACATATGCTGATGAAATTTTAGGTAAAACACTAGTAACGCATCAGACTGGTCCTGAAGGTAAGGAAGTTAAACGCTTGCTTATTGAAGAAGGGTGCGACATTAAGAAGGAATATTATGTAGGACTTGTTCTTGACCGTGCAACTTCAGCTGTTGTTATGATGGCGTCAGAAGAAGGCGGAACAGAAATTGAAGAAGTGGCTGAAGAAACGCCTGAAAAAATCTTTAAAGAAGTTATTGATCCGGTAGTAGGACTTTCAGGATATCAAGCTCGTAGACTAGCATTTAATATTAATATCCCTGATGAATTAATCGGAAAAGCGGTTAAATTTATGATGGGTCTTTACCAAGCGTTTGTTGAGAAGGATTGCTCGATTGCAGAAATAAATCCTCTAGTTACAACGGGTGATGGTGAAGTATTAGCATTAGATGCGAAGTTGAACTTTGATGACAATGCACTTTTCCGTCAAAAGGACGTACAGAATTTCCGTGACTTAGACGAAGAAGACGCGAAAGAAGTCGAAGCATCTAAATATGATCTAAGCTATATTTCCTTAGATGGAAATATTGGTTGTATGGTTAATGGTGCGGGTCTAGCAATGTCTACAATGGATATCATTAAACATTATGGTGGCGACCCCGCTAACTTCCTTGATGTGGGGGGCGGTGCAACTGCTGAAAAAGTTACAGAAGCATTTAAAATCATTTTGTCCGATCCCAATGTAAAAGGTATTTTTGTTAATATTTTCGGTGGAATCATGAAATGTGACGTTATTGCTGAAGGTGTTGTAGAAGCAACAAAACAAGTTGGTCTTGAAATTCCATTAGTTGTGCGTTTAGAAGGTACAAACGTTGATTTAGGTAAGAAAATATTAAATGAATCAGGCCTAAATATTACTTCAGCTGACTCTATGGCTGATGGCGCTGAAAAAATCGTTTCAATGGTGAAATAAAAGCGGAAACGACTTGTTCAGCGGCGTATGGACTGTGCCCACGCAACGTGGGTAGTTCGAAGTTGCTCATGCTTTGTGGCGGTTTTAATCGAACAAACCTTCCAAATGAGATATAGGCAAGCCAAAGCGACTTTTCTTTTGAGCTTGACTTATCGAAGACACGAGGAAGGAAGTCCTATAGAAGCTAGTCGTTGAAGCTAGATAATAACCAACTGACTGAATGAGAAAACGTATAAAGATTGCGTAGAAAGGACGGACGAAAATGAGTGTATATGTTAATAAAGATACAAAAGTAATTGTCCAGGGAATAACTGGTGGTACAGCTAGATTCCATACCAAACAAATGCTTGAATATGGTACAAAAATCGTTGGCGGTGTAACACCTAAAAAAGGCGGTACAGAGGTTGAAGGAGTACCTGTATTTAACACGGTAAAAGACGCTGTTGATGAAACAGGTGCTAATGCATCTGTAATTTACGTTCCTGCTCCATTCGCTGCAGATGCTATCATAGAAGCAGTAGATGCAGGACTTGATCTTGCTATTTGTATTACTGAGCATATTCCAGTATTGGATATGGTTAAAGTAAAACGTTATATGGAAGGCAAGAAAACACGTTTAGTTGGACCAAACTGTCCTGGTGTAATCACACCTGACGAATGTAAGATTGGTATCATGCCTGGTTATATTCATAAAAAAGGTCATATCGGAGTTGTTTCACGTTCTGGAACATTAACATACGAAGCGGTACATCAATTATCTGAAGCAGGTTATGGTCAATCTACTGCTGTTGGAATTGGCGGAGACCCTGTTAATGGAACAGATTTTATCGATGTATTAACTGCATTCAATGATGATTCAGAAACAGAAGCAGTAATCATGATTGGTGAAATCGGTGGTACTGCTGAAGAAGAAGCAGCCGAATGGGTAAAAGCAAATATGAAAAAGCCTGTAGTAGGCTTCATCGGTGGTGCAACTGCACCTCCAGGTAAACGTATGGGACACGCTGGTGCAATCATTTCGGGTGGTAAAGGTACTGCTGATGAAAAAATCCGTGTTATGAATGAATGCGGAATTCAAGTTGCAGAAACACCTGCCGTTATGGGTGAAACAATGATCAGCGTATTAAAAGAAAATAACTTACTAGATAAATGTAAAACACATTAAGTAATAAAAAGGTTTTAGACAAGGGAACTCAATAATACTATTGGGTTCCTTATTTTAAAAGGGAAGTGATTAATTGTTGTCATTACGTAATCGAATCATCCATCTCCACCGATGTAGAGGCATTACAAGGCGGTCTATTAAGCGAATGCTTGCTATTGATCCCTCACTCGCTACTATTTATAATCTGACCTCCTCCCAGATCAGTCAGCAATTTTTTATTCCTCAAACACATGCAAAACCACTTCATCAAGATCTTCATAATCGTACACTTCAAAAAGATATAGAAAGAGATATTGATACCTACACCATCCTCACAGTAGTTGACGAGTCCTATCCCATTGTGTTAAAAACAATAAAAGATCCACCTCTTGTGTTATATACACGTGGTGATGTGTCACTTTTACAGGATACACCAGCTTTAAGTGTAATCGGAACAAGGTTTCCATCACGAAATGCCTTGACTAAAATGAACCTTATTTTGCCAAAACTTATTGAAGAAAAATGGATAATTATAAGTGGCATGGCAATGGGAATAGATAGCTACGCCCACCAATTTGCACTAGGTAATAAAGGGAAGACCATTGCAGTATTAGGGGGCGGTTTTCATCATATTTACCCAAAGCAAAATGTCACATTGTTTGACCAACTAAGCAATAAAGGCTTAGTATTATCAGAGTACCCTCCAAGCCAACGACCAGCACGGTTTCATTTCCCTGAACGAAATCGCATTATAAGTGGTTTAAGTTTTGGGACCTTAGTTATTGAGGCGAAAGAAAAAAGTGGTACACTCATTACAGTTAACCAGGCATTAGATCAAGGAAGAGAAGTTTATGCTATTCCTGACTCCCCAACTATCCCTGAATCAATTGGTTGCAATCAGATGATACAGGATGGTGCCAAGCTAGTAATTAAACCGGATGACATCTTAGAAGACTGGGATGTGGCCAAAGAAATTTGGATTAATAAAAAATAAATAGTTTTTAAAATTAAAAAGTGTAAATAGCATGTTTGACAAATAAGGGGTATATATTTACTATTAGTAAAGATTTCAACTTAAATACTGAGGACCTCATTTCTAGGAGGATGAATGAATGTCAGATTATCTTGTAATCGTTGAATCGCCTGCTAAGGCAAAAACGATTGAGCGATACTTAGGAAAGAAATATAAAGTAAAAGCTTCTATGGGGCATGTTCGTGATTTACCTAAAAGCCAAATGGGCGTTGATACCGAAGACGAATTTAAACCAAAATATATAACAATCCGTGGGAAAGGCGATGTACTTAAATCGCTTAAGACTGCAGCAAAGAAAGCTAAAAAAGTATATCTTGCAGCCGATCCAGACAGAGAAGGAGAGGCTATTGCGTGGCATTTAGCACATAGTCTTGGTATTGATGAGACTTCTCAATGTCGAGTGGTTTTTAATGAAATCACAAAGGATGCAATAAAGGAATCCTTTAAACACCCTAGATCCATTAATACAGACTTAGTAAATGCGCAACAGGCAAGAAGAATTTTGGACCGGTTAGTGGGTTATAATATTAGTCCTTTACTTTGGAAAAAGGTGAAAAAAGGACTAAGTGCAGGTCGTGTTCAATCAGTAGCAGTTAAAATGATCATGGATCGTGAAAAAGAAATAGAAAGCTTTACACCTGAAGAATACTGGTCAATTGAAACAAATTTCACGAAAGATAAAGATACTTTTGAAGGTTCCTTTTATGGAATCGATAAGAAAAAGAAAGAATTAAAAACAGAAGATGATGTAAAAAAAATACTTGAACAATTAGAAGGAAAAAACTTTACTGTTGATAAGGTAAATAAAAGGGAAAGGAAACGAAATCCTGCAGTACCCTTTACTACATCTTCAATCCAACAGGAAGCGGCACGAAAATTAAATTTCCGGGCTAAAAAGACGATGATGGTTGCGCAACAATTATACGAAGGTATTGACTTAGGGAAAAAAGCTGGTGGAATAACAGGTTTAATTACCTATATGCGTACCGATTCGACCCGTATATCTGAAACTGCTAAATCAGAAGCGAAAGATTATATTGTGGAAAAGCACGGTAAAGAATATGTCGGTCAAACAAAAGCTGTAAAACAGAAAGAAGGAGCTCAAGATGCCCATGAGGCAATAAGACCCACTTCTGTAATGCACGATCCTAAATCGTTAAAAGCAATATTTTCAAAGGATCAATATAAGCTTTATAAATTAATATGGGAACGATTTGTATCAAGCCAAATGGCACCGGCAGTTATGGATACGATGACTGTCCATTTATTAAATAATGGAATTGAGTTTCGTGCTACCGGTTCAAAAGTTAAATTTAAAGGATTTATGTCTGTTTATATTGAAGGTACAGATGATAAAAAGAAAGAAGAAAACAAGTATTTACCTGATTTAAAAGAAGGTATGGAAGTAACGGCTAATGATATCAATCCGGATCAGCATTTCACACAGCCACCTCCAAGATACACGGAAGCGAGACTAGTAAGAGCGATGGAAGAACAAGGAATTGGACGACCGTCAACATTTGCTCCAACTCTGGATACAATTCAGCGTAGGGGATATGTAAGCATTGATAATAAGCGATTTATTCCAACTGAATTGGGAGGTATCGTGATAGAATTACTCCAGGAATTTTTCCCGGAAATAATCGACGTTGACTTCACTGTGAAAATGGAAGGTGATCTGGACTCTATTGAAGATGGCAAAAACAATTGGGTATCCATTTTAGATGGATTCTATGTAGATTTTAACAAACGTCTAGAAGTAGCAGAAAAAGAAATGGAAAAAATTGAAATTAAAGATGAACCAGCTGGAATTGATTGCGAAAATTGCGGACATGAGATGGTTTACAAAATGGGGCGCTATGGAAAATTTCTTGCGTGCTCTAATTTTCCAGAGTGCAGAAATACAAAACCAATTTTAAAAGAAATTGGTGTTAAATGCCCGAAATGTAATGAAGGAAATGTAGTAGAAAGAAAATCTAAAAAGAAACGTACATTTTTTGGATGTGATCGATTCCCAGAATGTGATTTTGTTTCATGGGATAAACCAATTTCAAGACCATGTCCAAAGTGTGAATCATTGCTAGTAGAAAAGAAAAGTAAGAAAGAGACACAGATTCAATGTACAAACTGTGATTACAAGGAAAAGACACAAAACTAAAATTGAACACTGAAAGCAGCAAAGCATTGTAGAACTGTTCATAACGAGCAGTTCTTTTTTGTTTCACTGTGCTTTTCTTAAAAAAGCAAGCAAAGTATAGATTTTGACGTTTATTTGTCTAGCTCCAGCCCCCAGCGACTAGTGGACTTCCTTCATCCCCTTCGTGTGGATAAGTCAACATCGCTTCGCTTACGCTTACCGTGTTTCCGTTATCTCCTGTGGAAAGAATGTTCGATTAAAACCGCCACAAAGCATGAGCAACTTCGAACTACCCACGTTGCGTGGGCACGGTCCATACCTCACTAAACGGGTGCCTATGCTTTTCTTATAAGTTTTAACTTCAATGAAAAGGGTAAATTACTTAGGTAGGAGGTATTAATGATGAGTGAAAAAAAACAATACTTTGTAACTGTTGATACAGAAGATATCCGTGAAATGTCAATTCCTGATAGTGGTGTTGAATATGAGATCACTGCTAATGCCGAAGAAATTAAAGAAATTGAAATGTTATTTATGGAGAAAAGAAAAAATGGGAAACAAGCGATTGAATATATAAGTAAACCATTTGATGAATGGGGTGCAGATGATGAAAGAAACAAATATGATTACTATTTAGTTAGAATTTATCAAAAATTATATGACCTTGGTACTACAACTACTAAAGAAAAAATTAATGAAATAGGGTTATTAAAATAATTTTTTGTCAATAAATAATAAATATAGAAACTCCCCTTCACATTTAATTAAGCTTTGTAAATTTTTTCGAATACTTTAATTGTTGAAGATTGACTATTATATTCGAAAAAGATATAATTACGATTTGGAAAGCTTATTTACTTGACAGTAATGGAGGGGAGTCAATTATGGGCATTAATTAGTTACGATCTTTTTTTGTCCGTATACTCTAAGTTCATTAAATGTTCACGTGATTAAATACAGAAATAACAGGCTGGACGCGAAGAGTATAACAGTATAAGAATTAGGGTCAATTCTGAATTTTGTTACAATTTTGTTAAATTTATTGCGCTACGCTATGGAATGTGATATGATTTATTCGCTGATTAACGGGGTGACGTATTGTATCATTTAAAACAATATAACGAAGCATTCATGGAATATTTACAAATTGAAAAAAACGCGTCTCCATATACTGTAAAATATTATCTGAATGATCTGGAAACTTTTCATCAATTTTTAAATGCTGAAGGAATTGAAGACCTTTCTGATGTTGATTACCGTTCAGTTCGTGTTCTTTTAACTTCTTTATACGACAAGAATTTAAGTAGACGCACTGTATCGAGATTAATTTCCAGTATGCGCAGTTTTTATCGATTTTTAGAACGAGAGGATAAAGTTCCTAGCAACCCTTTTCTTCAAGTGACTTTACCAAAGGCTACAAAACCGATTCCCGGATTCATGTATCAGGAGGAACTTGAGAAATTGTTTGAAGTGAATGATATGAGTGATCCTTTGGGTCAGCGCAATCAAGCATTACTAGAAACGTTCTATGCTACTGGAATTCGGGTGAGCGAATGTCAACAGCTAACACTTCAAGATATTGATTTTACTATAGGCACAATGCTTATACATGGTAAAGGTAGAAAAGAACGATATGTACCATTTGGTCGCTTTGCGGAAATCGCATTGGAAACATATATGAATGAAGGCAGAAAAACACTACTTAAAAAGTCTAATGATGTCTCAACAAAAGCTGTATTTCTAAATGCAAAGGGCATGCCTTTAGCTGTAAGAGGAATGCGCCTCATCTTAACGAAAATGGTAGAAAAAGCTTCATTAACTATACATGTTCATCCACATAAATTACGTCATACATTTGCAACACATATGTTAAATGAGGGTGCTGATCTTAGAACCGTTCAAGAGTTGTTAGGGCATGAAAGCTTATCTTCAACCCAAATTTATACGCATGTAACAAAGGATCATTTGAAAAATGTGTATATGAAGGCTCATCCTAGAGCCAATAATTAATTAGATTATGAGGTGATGCAGGTGTCAAATGAGATGCATGCAACAACAATTTTCGCAGTTGCACACAAGGGACAATGTGCAATGAGTGGAGATGGTCAGGTTACTCTAGGAAATTCAGTTGTAATGAAACATAAAGCACGTAAAGTACGTACATTGTTTAATGGGCAAGTGTTAGCTGGGTTTGCTGGTTCTGTAGCAGATGCTTTTACTCTCTTTGAAAAATTCGAAAGCAAGCTTGAAACCTATAATGGTAATTTAGCTAGGGCATCTGTGGAACTTGCAAAAGAATGGCGTAGTGATAAAGTTTTACGAAAATTAGAAGCTATGCTCATTGTCATGAACAAGGAAAACATGTTTCTAGTATCCGGAACTGGTGAAGTAATTGAACCCGATGATGGTATTTTAGCTATTGGTTCAGGTGGAAACTACGCTTTAAGTGCTGGTCGATCATTAGTACGATATTCGGAAAACCTAACTGCTAAAGAAATAGCACATGCAGCACTTACAATTGCAGGTGAAATATGTGTCTTTACAAATGACCAGATTACACTTGAGGTACTTGAGTAATAAGGAGGCCTTGTAAACCTATGGGAAATGATTATACTCCAAAGCAAATTGTGGAGCAACTCGATCAATATATTATTGGCCAAAAGCAAGCTAAAAAGTCAGTTGCTGTAGCGCTGCGAAATCGTTATCGTCGTATGAAGTTAGATGATTCAATAAAAGATGAAATTGTGCCAAAGAATATTTTAATGATTGGTCCAACTGGTGTCGGTAAAACAGAAATAGCCAGAAGGTTAGCCAAATTAGTAGGAGCTCCTTTTATTAAAATTGAAGCGACAAAATTTACTGAAGTGGGATATGTTGGCCGTGATGTAGAATCGATGGTACGGGATTTAGTTGAAATGTCTATTCGAATGGTTCGGGAAGAAAAGATGGTTGAAGTAAAAGAAAAAGCAGAACAAGAGGCTAATGTAAAGCTAGTTCAGTTATTAGTACCTCAAGTCAAAAAGGATACAACTAATAAAAATCCGTTTGAAATGCTTTTTTCAAATCATTCTTCCGATGATGACGAAGATGAAAAAGATAGCGAAAGTAACGAAGAGGTTAGGAATAAAAGACAACGTACCGAACAAAAGCTAGCGCTTGGTGAGTTAGAAAATCATATGGTCCAGGTAGAAATTGAGGAAATGCCACCATCTATGTTTGACATGTTACAAGGCTCGGGAATGGAGCAAATGGGCATGAATATGCAAGACGCTTTTGGGCAGTTTATGCCAAAGAAAAAGAAAAAGCGTAAATTATCAGTATCAGAAGCCAGAAAGGTTTTAACCCAGCAAGAGGCACAAAAATTAGTAGACATGGAAGAAGTAGCTCAAGAAGCTATTTCTCGCTCAGAACAATCAGGTATTATTTTCGTTGATGAAATTGACAAAGTGGTTGCAAAACAGGATAATTCTGCAAATGTTTCCCGAGAAGGGGTACAGCGTGACATTTTGCCAATCGTGGAAGGATCTACTGTTGTGACTAAACATGGGTCAGTTAAGACAGATCATATGTTATTTATTGCAGCAGGGGCATTTCATATGGCAAAACCGTCTGATTTAATTCCAGAGCTTCAAGGAAGATTTCCAATTCGAGTGGAATTAGAAAAGTTAACGGTCAGTGATTTCAAACGAATTTTACTTGAACCATCCAATGCATTACTTAAGCAATATCAGGCAATGATGAAAACAGAAGGTATAAATGTACTATTTACCGACGAAGCTGTAGATAAATTAGCAGAAGTGGCTTTTGAAGTAAATCAAGACACGGATAATATTGGCGCACGTCGCTTACACACTATTTTAGAAAAGTTAATGGAGGATTTATCATTTGAGGCTCCAGACATCACGATGGATAAAATTGAGATCACATCGGAATATGTTGATAAAAAACTAAGTTCTATTGTGAAGAATAGGGATCTAAGCCAATTTATACTATAAATTAAACTATTGAATGGAGGATTATTAGCATGGAATTATTAAATCGCGCAAGAAAAATTAATGCAATGCTACAAAAAGCAACAGGAAAATCGGTGGATTTCAATGAGATGTCAGCATCACTTAGGGATGTTATCAAAGGTAATGTCTTTATCTTAAGCCGTCGTGGAAAACTACTAGGTTTTGCAATCAATCAGGAGATTGAAAATGATCGCATGAAATCGATGCTAGAAGAAAGACAGTTTCCAGAAGAATATACCCAAGGGTTATTTTCAATCTATGAAACAACTCCAAACTTGGATATCAACAGTTCATTTACTGCTTTTCCAGTTGAAAACCGTGAATTATTTCAAAGCGGTTTGACTACTATTGTTCCAATTATTGGTGGTGGAGATCGTCTTGGTACCTTAGTCTTAAGTAGATTGGAAGAAAGCTTTAGTGATGATGATTTACTTTTAGCTGAGTACGGTGCAACAGTTGTAGGAATGGAAATTCTGCATGAAAAAACAGAAGAAATCGAAATTGAAGCCCGTAGCAAAGCGGTTGTGCAAATGGCAATCAGTTCACTATCTTACAGCGAACTTGAAGCAATCGATCATATCTTTGAAGAATTAAATGGTAACGAAGGATTACTAGTAGCAAGTAAAATTGCAGACCGTGTTGGGATAACTCGATCTGTCATCGTAAACGCATTACGCAAGCTAGAAAGTGCGGGTGTTATTGAATCTCGTTCATTAGGAATGAAGGGAACATACATTAAAGTATTGAACAACAAATTCTTAGTTGAACTTGAAAAATTACGCTCAAGATAAAATCAAAAGTTGTAGTGATCCAGTAGAACAAGGATAGAAGAGATAAAGGAATAAGGAATCAAAAAGGCTAGTAATAGTAGCCTTTTTGATTCCTTTTTTATTTGTTTAATATAGAAAGACGTTAATAGTTATTACTTTAATTATAGGGTATTTATACCTATTCTATTTGTAATAGAATAAATGAAATATAATTAACATCTGAAAAATAGGTATATAGAACTGGTTAATATTAACTATTTTAATTTCCCAAGTCGTAATATGTCGAAATTTCATAGACATTACTTCCAGTATAATTTACAATATTCGTAAGTGTTCTTAAAAATGTGTCCGTTATAAAATTAACAATGTATGGAAATGGAGGAAAAATTATGGGATTATTCGGGGGAACTATAAGCACATTAGAAAATTCTCTTGATTATGCAACCGCTAAAAATCGGGTCATATCAAACAATGTAGCAAATGTGGATACACCAAATTACAATGCGAAAGAAGTTGTTTTTAAGAATGTGTTGAATGATGCCATATCAGGCTCGTTAGAAGCTAAGCGAACTAACCCTAAACATCTGCCTTTTTCCATGGAATCTTCTAGTCATGCATATCAAACAAAAACCTTAACCAATACCATGTATAATCATAACGGAAATAATGTTGATATAGATAAAGAAATGTCCGAGTTAGCGAAAAATCAAATCTATTATCAAGGTTTGGTAGATAGGTTAAGTGGTAAATTCAGTAGTTTACAAACTGTTATTAGAGGAGGTAGGTAGGATGTCAATTTTTGGAGCATTAAATTCAAGTGCTAGTGCACTCACAGCTCAAAGATTACGAATGGACGTTGTCTCATCTAATATTGCTAATGCACAAACAACACGAGCAACTGTGAATGAAAACGGGGAGGTTGAACCATATAGAAGAAAAATGGTTGTTCTTGAACCAAAAGATGGTAGCTTCCAATCCTTTCTACATAAAGCATCTAACACACCATCAACTGAATCTGGTGGTGTGAAGGTTTCCAAAATTGCAGAAGATGAATCTCCATTTAAATTGGCTTTTAACCCAACTCATCCTGATGCGAATGAAGAAGGCTATGTACAACTGCCAAATGTTGACCCTTTACAGGAAATGGTAGATTTAATGAGTGCAACACGTTCATATGAAGCTAATGTAACTGCGTTAAATGCAACAAAAAATATGTTGTTAAAAGCATTAGAAATCGGAAAGTAATCAAAGGGAGTGAAAATACATGAGCCAGTTTATAAACGGAGTATCCAATACCATACTACCTGTCAATACGAACGACAAACTTATATCTCCAGGAAATGCACAGGCGAATTTTGCAGATAATTTAAAAACAGCAATAGAAAATGTGAATAAATCACAAGTAACATCTAATCAAAAAACGGAAGCCTTTGCACGTGGTGAAATAGAAAATCTTCATGATGTAATGATTGCTTCACAAAAAGCTAGCGTTACTTTAGAAACATCCGTACAAGTTCAACGAAAAGTAATTGATGCTTACAACGAGATAATGCGTATGCAAGTATAAAATTATTTTTTATTGCAGGTGTTTAATACTTACTATTATTTTTTTGGAATTTGGCGGGGGAATATATGAAAGAAAACATGTTAAAAATGAGGGATTCGGCCAAATCTTTTTGGATGAAGCGATCGAAAAGTCAAAAAGGTATCTTTTTGGGTTCAATAGGTATAGTTGTTTTTCTAATTATAGGGTTGTCACTTTTTTCAACCAAAACAAATCTGGTGCCATTATACAATAAATTATCCTTACAAGAAGTAGGTCAAATTAAAACAGAGTTAGATGCAAGAGGAATTCAATATGCGCTTGAAGATGGTGGTACTGCCATAACTGTCCCAGAAACAGAGGTAAATAATTTATTAGTCGACTTAGCAGGACAAGGCATTCCGAGTAGCGGGAATATTGATTACTCATTCTTCAGTCAGAATGCATCTTGGGGTATTACAGATAATGAGTTTAGCATGATAAAGCTGGATGCTATGCAAACAGAACTGGCTAACTTAATCAAAGGTGTTCAAGGAATTGAAGATGCTAAAGTTATGATTAACATGCCTAAGGATCCTGTTTTTGTAAGTGATGCAGGACAACTGGCAAGTGCTTCCATAGTGGTTAACACACAACCTGGACATAAGTTTCAGGGAAATCAGATTGAGACGCTCTATCATTTAGTTTCAAAAGCAGTTCCTAAATTACCACCGGAAAATATTGTGATTATGAATCAGTACTTTGAATACTTTGATCGGGATGCCCAAAATGTTGGAAATAATCAAGATGTTTATACATATCAGCAATCGGTAAAGAAAGATATCGAACTCGACATTAGAAGAAGATTACAACAAATGCTAGGAGCCATGGTCGGACCAGAAAATGTAATCGTATCCGTGACATCAGATATTGATTTCACCAATGAAAAACGAGTAGAAGAGATTGTCGAACCAGTAGATTTAGAAACAATGGAAGGTCTACCAGTAAGTATTGAAACTGTTCACGAGACCTATTCTGGTAATCCAGCTGTTGAAGGTGGAGTTGTGGGAACAGGAGATGAAGATATTCCTGGGTACCAAGCAACACAAAATGGAGATGGTGATTACGAACTAGTAAAAGAAACGATTAATAACGAGTATAATAAAATACGAAAAGAAATTGTCGAAAGTCCATACAAAATTAGAGACTTAGGTATACAAGTTGCCGTAGACAATGTAAAAAGCCGTGAAGGTAATCAGGTTAATTACTTATCGGAACCAGACATAACGGAAGTGCAAGAAGGAATATCCTCTATTCTTAATTCTATCGTAACAACATCAGTTGATGCTGAATATGGAGAAGTACAACCAGAAGAGAAAGTTTCAATTGTTTTTCAAGAGTTTAGTGAGAGCACAAAACTTCCTGAAACGACAGCACCTACAATCCCATTATGGATGTACATTGCTGGGGGCGTGTTGTTACTAATTATCGTCTTCTTAGTAGTAATGTTAATGCGTAATAAAAAAGATTCGAAAGAAGAGATTGTGGAGGATCCGACTGTTACAGAGACATCGATGGAACTCCCTGAAATGAATCAGGAAAAGGATTCAGAATCTGTTGTTCGAAGAAAGCAATTAGAAAAAATGGCAAAAGAAAAACCAGAAGAATTTGCAAAATTGTTACGCAGTTGGATAGTGGAGGATTAGGAGGATTTTAATATGACACGAACTAAATCAACATTAACAGGGAAGCAAAGAGCAGCAATTTTATTAATATCCCTGGGTCCTGATGTATCCGCACAAGTGTATAAACATTTGTCAGAAGAAGAAATAGAAAAAATAAGTCTGGAAATCTCATCAGTAAAGAAAGTTGAATCGAAACTAAAAGAAGATGTATTAGATCAATTTCACCAAATTGCCCTTGCTCAAGATTTTATTTCACAAGGAGGGATTGGTTACGCGAAGACAGTTTTAGAAAAAGCTTTCGGAAAGCAGGAAGCGTCAAGCATCATCAACCGACTCACTTCTTCCGTCCAAGTAAAACCATTCGATTTCGCCCGAAATGCTGACCCTCAGCAGGTATTAAATTTTATACAAAGTGAGCATCCGCAAACCATTGCGCTTGTTTTATCTTATTTGGACCCGGAACAAGCTGGACAAATATTATCAGCGCTTCCTCAAGAAATGCAAGCAGATATAGCAAAACGTATCGCAACAATGGATTCCACTTCACCTGAAATTATAAGCCAGGTTGAGCAAGTTCTGGAACGAAACATTTCTTCCTCACTAACCGAGGATTATACACAAACTGGTGGAATTCAATCGGTCGTTGAAGTACTAAACGGTGTGGACCGCAGTACAGAGAGAACTATTTTAGACGCTTTGGAAATACAGGACCCAGAGTTAGCAGATGAAATTAAAAAACGAATGTTTGTTTTTGAAGACATTGTAATTCTAGACAATCGTGCTATACAACGCGTGATCCGTGAAGTAGAAAATGAAGATCTAAGACTTTCCCTTAAAGTATCAAGCGATGAAGTTAAAGAGCTTGTGTTTAAAAATATGTCACAACGTATGGCTGAAACATTTAAAGATGAAATGGAATATATGGGTCCAGTACGTCTGCGAGATGTAGAGGAGGCACAGTCCAGAATTGTAGCCGTAATCCGTCGACTAGAAGAAATTGGAGAAATTGTTATTGCCCGTGGTGGAGGTGACGATATTATTGTCTAGTAATAACTCGCAACATTCGTATCGTAATACGCAAAAACAAAAACAAATAAAGATTAGACCAATTGAGCTTTTTAATAGAAGACCAACTGAATTTCCCAATACTGAGACTATTGACGATGAACTGATTGCCAAACAAACCAAGCTGGAAGAACTAACCCACCATATAGATCAGATCAAACACCAAAGTGAAACATTACTTATGAATACACAAAAAACGGTTGAGCTTGAAAAGGGAAATTGGGAAGAAGAGAAGCAACAACTTATAAAAGAAACAAAGGAATTAGGATATAAAGAGGGATTTGCTTCTGGTAAAGAAGAGAGTATAAATCATTACAATGAATTATTAAATAAAACAAATGATATAGTTGATTCTGCTAAAAAAGACTATCATGCACTTTTGGAGAGTAGTGAGGAAGTTATATTAAAGCTAGCAATCCGGTCTGCTGAAAAAATTATACATAGCAAACTTGAAGATAAGCCTGAACTATTTATTCACATTGTGAAAGCAGCCATAAACGACATCAAGGAGCAATCGAGCATATCTATATACGTACATCCAGATAATTATCAAATAGTATTAAGCCAAAAAGATGAGCTAAATAAATTACTCGAATCAGATTCAAAGCTATCAATTTATGTAAAAGATGGTATGGAAATTAATAATTGTCTGATTGAACATCCTTTTGGGCGAATTGATGCAAGCATTGATACGCAGCTTAAACAACTACGTGCTCTTTTGCATGAAGTGAATCTGGAGAATAAACAATGAAGATTGAGCAATATATAGAGGCAATTGAACAAGCAAATATATATAAACGATTTGGCAAGGTATTGCGTGTAGTCGGATTAATGATAGAGTCCCGTGGCCCAGAAGCTAATATAGGCGAGGTTTGCTATATTCATAGTTCCGCATCAAATAATAAGCCTATCCTTGCTGAAGTTGTAGGTTTTAACAATGAAAAGATTATTCTTATGCCATATTCAGCCTTAACTGAACTTGGTCCCGGTTGTTTAGTTGAATCAACTGGTAAACCATTAACGATTAAAATTGGACGAGGGTTGATCGGAAAAGTAGTCGATTCAATAGGTAAACCATTAGATGAATCTAACTTACCAAAAGGGTTATCTAACTTTACAACCGAACAATCACCACCAAATCCATTGTCAAGACCGAGAATCACCGAACCTTTCCAAGTTGGCGTGAAAGCAATTGACTCTTTATTGACTGTAGGAAAAGGGCAACGAATCGGTATATTTGCTGGAAGTGGTGTTGGTAAAAGTACACTACTTGGTATGATTGCCAGAAATAGTGGTGCAGATATTAATGTGATTGCTTTAATCGGAGAACGCGGTAGAGAGGTAAGGGAATTTATAGAAAAAGACCTAGGTGAAGAAGGTTTAAAAAAATCTATTGTAATAGTAGCAACATCTGACCAACCTGCACTTATGCGAATAAAAGGCGCTTATACAGCGACGGCAATAAGTGAATATTTTAGAGATCTAGGTTATCAAGTCAATTTGATGATGGATTCTGTAACCCGAGTTGCAATGGCTCAACGGGAAGTCGGTTTAGCAACAGGAGAACCACCCACAACAAAAGGCTATACTCCATCGGTATTTGCTATGCTTCCAAAATTATTGGAAAGAACTGGCACGAGTGTTAACGGGACGATTACTGCTTTTTATACTGTTTTAGTAGATGGCGATGACATGAATGAACCGATAGCTGACACGGTAAGAGGTATTCTCGATGGTCATTTTGTGCTTGATAGAAGATTGGCAGAACAGGGACAATTTCCAGCGATCAATGTATTAAAATCTATTAGTCGAGTAATGACGCAAATAGCTACTAAAGAGCATCTTGAAACAGCTCAACAAATTAGATCACTGCTAGCAACCTATGAAGAAAATAGTGAATTAATTCAAATTGGTGCATATAAACGTGGTACAGATCATGAGATTGACCGGGCTATTGCATTTCATCCAAAGATCCGAGGATATTTAAAACAAGGTACATTGGAGTACTTATCTTTACACGAATCTATTAAGCGTATGCAGATTCTGCTTTCAGGAGGCATTGGTTAATGGCTGAAATAGTAGCATTATCAAAAATACTTAATGTAAGAGAAAGAGAAAAACATGATGCACAAAAAAATTATCGTCAATCAATCGAATATTTTGAGGGTGTTGCAACCCGACTATATACATTACTCAAAAAGAAAGAAACTGCCGAAGAGATCCAGGAAGATTATCTACAAAACACAATACCTATAGACAAAATAAGAGAGCAAATTACATACATTGAAAATTTAAACAAACAAATTTTACAACTGCAACGAGAAGTCCAGACTGCCAGAACAGAAATGGAAGCAAAGCAAGTTAAACTCACAGATGCACATGTTGAGGTGAAGAAGTTCGAAAAAATAATTACGTATCGTAAACAGGAACAAGCAGAACAAATGCAAAAAAACGAAAAAATATTTATGGATGAACTATCTGTTCAGCAATACTTAAATCAAAAAAATAGGTGAATAACATGGCTAAAAACTCCGAAAAGCAATCAAAAACAAAATCAAATCCTATCCTTTGGTTTTTGTTTGCTATTGTTGTTCCGTTAATCGTGGCAATAACAATTGTTATGATTATTTTTACAGTAGCTGGATTTAATGTAATGGATTGGGCAAAAAGTACTGGCAATAATATTCCGGTTATTTCATCTGTAATATCAACAGATGAAGAAAAGAGCGAACAGCGTACAGAATTGTCCTTTAAGGATAAAATCGCTGACAAGGACGAGGAAATTGGTGTACTAAAAACAAATGTAACAAACTTGGAAGAGACGGTGGATCAGCTAGAACAAGAAATTGTTAAGTTGGAAAATGCTGAAGAAACGGAGTCGAATGATGAAAAAAACCTAGCGACTCCGGTTGAAGTTAAAGAAGATAATCAATTAAAATCGATGATTGCATCTTTTGAACAGATGGATACAGAACAAACCGCACTTATCCTACAAAGCTTAGAAGAGGATATGGTAATTGCAATATTAAAAGGTGTACCAGAGGATGTGCGTGCAGGAATTTTTGAAGAAATGGAACCGGAAATAGCTGCACAATACACAAAGGCTTATCTGAATAGTGCTGAATAACTTTCAACACTTGAAAGGGGGTGGAAAAAATAAATATAACCGGAATGCCTATGCCTATTCAACTACAATTACGAGCACCTATATCACGTGAAAAGATACCAGGTGAATTAGTAAATGTATTTAAAGGATTATTACTGAATGAAAAGCAACCTAACACATCTGCAGGAAACACAGGTAATCAACTAAAAGCACAAAGTCCAAACGATTTGGTAAAGAGTTTATTTGCTGACCTACCAGATGAATTAAAAGATAAGCTTGACGCGGTACTTAAAGAACCAGAAGATGTAGACCATACGCTTGAAGGAATGAATTTAAGTGCAGACAAACTTCAGCAGTTGAAAGTTATTCTGGACAATATAACTAAGGCTGACAGTAAACAATTTCAAATGGAAACTCAAGTAATTGTACCAAGCATAAGTACAACGGTTATTCCAATCAATATAAAAGAAATCGAACAACAACTTGTTGAATTAGGAAAGAAAGCTGAATCATTATTATCGGGTATCATAAATCAGAGCAACATTGCTAAGATTGCTTCAGAGATCCAAGGTCTTTTAGAGCAATGGACGGGTCTAGAGAAAAAGTTGGCTGGTATTAAAGAAAGTACTGTGCTAGTAGGGAAGCAATTTAATCTAAGTGGGACAAAGGTCGATGCTGTATGGCGGGAATTAGTAAATGCATACCAAAAAAGGAATCAATTTGTGACATCACAGCAATATAACACAAATGCAAAGGTAACAAATTCTGATGTAGCAAAATGGATTGATAAAGCTCTGGTGCAGCATAGTATTTCTGAACCTGTTTCAGTTAATCAAGTTGCCCCTTCATCAATGGCGATATCCAGGGTGGAACAATATGTTATTCACTTAAAACAATCACAAAATACACAAAGCACAGGAAAACAGTTGGTAGATAAGTTTCAAGAAGTGATGAATACAAGCAATTTTCGTGCGTTGAACAATGGTACAACTCAACTATCGATTGCGCTACGTCCAGCTAATCTAGGGGAAATGATGGTTAAACTAACCCAGATCAATGGTGAGATGACAGTTAAAATTATTGTGGCATCTGCCGCTGCTCAAGACATGTTAGAGTCGAACATGCATCAACTTAAACACCTGTTTTCACCGCAACAGGTTGTGATTGAAAAGCAAGATATTAATACACAGACGCAAAATATGCAACATGACAAAGATCAAGAATCCATGAATAAAGACGATCAAAGTCAACCTGAACACTCCCATCAAGATGAACAGAAACAACCAAACGATGATTTTGAAAAATCCTTTCATGAAATTTTAATGAATGAGAAAGTGTAGGTGGTAGATATGACTAAAATCGATCCATCGTATTATTTACAAAACCAAACAAATTCAAGACAACCAAGTCCTGAACTTGGCAAGGAAGAATTTTTACAGATTTTAATGACTCAGTTGCAAAATCAGGACCCGACAAATCCAATGGACGATCGGGAATTCATTTCTCAAATGGCTTCATTTTCATCGTTAGAACAAATGATGAATATGACCCAATCGATTGACACTTTGGTGCAAAGTCAGTTGGTTTCCCCGGTAATTAAATATAGTCATATGATTGGTAAAGAAGTTTCTTATCAAAATTATGAGGAAGAAACCGGTGAAAAATTAGGTATTGAATCAAGTAATGTTATAGCAGTAAGTCAGCAAGAAGGATGGGCAATTCTCGAGTTAGAAAATGGAAAAAAAATTTTTGCTGATGCTATTTTACAAATTAGTGATCCGAATGCCAATCTTGGTGATGCAAATGAAGTTAAGGTAGAGGGGCCAGATAAAACAGAAGGAAGTGAATAAATATGGATCATCGCATCCATCAGACACAGTCACAATCCTTGCAATTTCCGAATGTAAACAAACCCTTATCTAAACAACAATCTACATCAATTAATTTTAAAGACATGTTAGTTGATGCACAGACGGTTAAGGTTAGCAAACATGCAAAAGAACGATTACAGGAAAGAAACATTACGATTAATGATAAGCAATGGCAGACAATAACAGAAAAAATGGTGGAAGCGAGAAACAAAGGGATTACTGATTCACTTGTTGTAACCAATAATGCAGCTCTACTGGTTAGTACAAAAAACCATACAGTCGTAACAGCAATGAACCGAGAAGAGGCAACAAACAAAATTTTCACGAATATAAATGGAACAATTTTGATTAACGAATAGGCTGGACTCAGGTACTGGGAGGCCACAGAAGCTGTTGACTGAATGATACAGCTTACTACACTACCAATGAAGGGATGAATGAATATGTTACGTTCAATGTATGCAGGGATTTCGGGGATGAAGGGGTTTCAAGCGAAATTAGATGTTATTGGTAACAATATTGCAAACGTAAATACAGTAGGATTTAAAAAAGGAAGAGTAACGTTCCAAGACATGATGAGTCAAATGTCGTCTGGTGCTCAGGGTCCAACCGCTGCACGTGGTGGTATAAACGCAGCACAAATCGGTTTGGGATCACAATTAGGATCAATTGACAATATTCATACACAAGGATTTCGTCAAACGACAAACAATCCTCTAGATTTAGCATTAGAGGGAGATGGAATGTTCGCACTGGAGGCAAATGGTGAAACTTTGTATACACGTGCCGGTAATTTCTACTTAGACAATGAGGGCAGTATTGTGAATGCAGATGGATATTATTTAGTGGGAGCTGATGGGAATTCACCATTAACTATTCCTGATTCTGCACAAAGCTTTAGTATCCAGACAAATGGAACGGTAACTTATATAGATGCTGCCGGTGAGACTCAAACAGAGGGGCAGATTGGAATAGCAAGTTTCTCAAACCCTGCTGGACTACAAAAAGCTGGTAGTAACCTCTTTTTAAATTCGGAAAACGCTGGTTTTACGGGATTGGCAGTACCTGAAGCGGATGGCGCTGCATCCGTCATTAGTGGTTCACTAGAAATGTCTAATGTCGACTTAGCCGAGGAGTTCACCGAAATGATTACCGCACAACGAGGATTCCAGGCAAACACGAGAATTATTACTACATCTGATGAAATATTACAGGAACTTGTAAATCTAAAACGATAGATGAGGAGGTAGGGGATGTTGCGCTGTATATATCTACAGGCACATCCCCCCACCATATTATGATTCAATTAACCAGGTTAAACAATGATGTGTTTACATTAAATGCTATTATGATTGAACAAATACAATCGCATCCAGATACAACGATCACCTTAATTAATGGTAAGAAGATGGTAGTAAAAGAGCCGGAAAAAGAGGTTGCAAGCTTAGTTTCAAGTTTTTATCGTAAACTTGGAATCAGGGAATGTGTAAAAGGGATAGGTGATGCAAATGGGTAGCAGATTAGTTAAAACAATGGTTACTTCATTAATCATTTTATTGCTTGGTGGAGTAATTGCATTAGTTGTTGTCTTAAATGTGTCTGGAGACGATAAAAACGGTGATGCTCAATCGATAGATGAAATTGTCGAACACTCCTATCAAACATCTGAAATAACCACAGACCTAGAGGATGGAAGCTTTGTACGTATTCAGTTCCAAATAGTAACAGATAGTAAAGATGCAAAAGAAGAAATAGCGAAAAGAGAATTTCAACTTAAAAATATCCTTATAAAGGAATTATCAAAAATGAGTGCTGAGGATTTCAAATCTGGACTTGGTAATTTAGAGGATGTTTTACAACTGAAAGTTAACGAAGTAATGACAGATGGAAAGATTACCAATGTCTATACAATTAGTAAGATTTTACAATAACTATAATTACTCCATTATGGAGGTGAGGGTTTTACGTGGAAGAAGTACTATCACAAAACGAGATTGATGCATTGTTATCGGCTATTTCAACTGGTGAAATGGATGCTGATGAATTAAAAAAAGAAGAAAAAGAGAAGAAAGTTCGAGTCTATGATTTTAAAAGGGCGTTACGCTTCTCTAAAGACCAGGTTAGAAGTATATCTAGGATTCACGAAAATTATGCCCGGTTATTAACGACATTCTTTTCAGCACAATTAAGAACTTATGTAAATATATCTGTTGCATCCGTTGATCAAATCCCATATGAAGAATTTATTCGTTCTGTACCTAAGATGACCGTTTTAAATATATTTAGTGTTGCACCTTTAGAAGGTCGTATTCTTATGGAGGTGAATCCAAACATTGCGTATGGCATGTTGGATAGAGTCTTAGGGGGAAAAGGGAACAGTGTAAATAAGGTAGACAACTTAACCGAAATTGAAACGTTGTTGATGTCACAACTCTTTGAAAAGGCTGTTGTTAATTTGCAGGAAGCATGGGCATCGTTAATAGAAATTGATCCAGTCTTGGAAGACTTTGAGGTGAATCCGCAGTTTTTACAAATGGTTTCTCCTAATGAAACAGTTATTATTGTATCGTTAAACACTACAATCGGAGAAGCAAGTGGTTTGATTAATATTTGTATCCCGCACATTGTGCTTGAACCAATTATTCCGAAGTTATCTGTTCACTATTGGATGCAAACGACAACAAAAAATAGAGATCCAGAAACTTATAGCAAGCTTACAGAAAATATTAAACTGGCAAAGGTAGAAGCGAAAACATTATTAGGTGAAACAACGATTAGCATCAATCAATTTTTGAACCTACAAAGAAACGACATCATTGGTTTAAACCAGTCTATTGACGATCCATTAACTTTAGAAATCAATAATGAACCTAAGTTTTATGTCCAGCCCGGTAAATTAAAAAATAAAATTTCAGTACAAGTATTAGAAGAAATTGAAGGGGGAAACA
Organism: Virgibacillus carmonensis; assembly: GCF_057836705.1. Lineage (NCBI taxonomy): Bacteria > Bacillati > Bacillota > Bacilli > Caryophanales > Bacillaceae > Virgibacillus > Virgibacillus carmonensis. Next base: position 221,225 of record NZ_JBYQFJ010000003.1, read on the forward strand.
GGGATAATGAATGATGGCATGCTTTCCCAAGATGAAATAGATGCACTTTTAAAAGTAGGGTCAGATGACGACGAGATTGAAAGCCCTATACAGGATATCGAGATCTCGAATTACTTAACTAGCATAGAAGAAGACACACTTGGTGAAATTGGTAATATTTCGTTTGGAAGTTCTGCAACCACACTTTCTACGTTATTAAATCAAAAGGTTGAGATTACAACACCTCAAGTCTCTGTAATCAGGCAAGAAGATCTAACTAGTGAATTTACCTTTAACCACGTTAGTGTTGAGGTGAAATATGTAGAAGGATTTATTGGTCAAAACGTTTTCGTTATTAAATCGGAAGACGCATCTATCATTTCTGATATCATGCTTGGAGGAGATGGAACGAATCCATCAGAAGAATTAAATGATATCCATATTAGCGCTGTACAAGAAGCCATGAACCAGATGATGGGCGCCGCTGCAACTAGTATGTCGACGATCTTTAAAAAGAAAGTCGATATCTCACCACCAATTATCAAACAACAGAATGGTGAAACCAACGTGGATGGTGAACTAGATGGAAACGATAACGTTTTTGTCAAAGTTTCCTTTCAACTAAAGGTAGGAACATTAATTGATTCAAATATTATGCAATTAATCCCAATCCCTTTTGCAAATCAACTAGTTGATGAGTTAATGAAAAATGCACAAGAAGAAACAAACGAACCGCAGTCTGCTGCTTTAGAACAGATAGAAAAACAAGGCAGTACGGAGCAAAATCATAAGGGTCGGGAAGAGATTCCACAGTCTAAACAGCAATATTTAGGTGAAAATGTTAACCAATCCCCAAATAATGTACACCAAGCCACATTCTCAACATTTGACCAAGTTGGACTCAGTGAAAACAACCAACGAAACCTTGATTTACTTTTGGATATTCCATTAAAGGTTACCGTAGAACTTGGACGTACAAAAAGAACAATTAAAGATATATTGGATTTATCATCAGGATCAATTATTGAATTAGATAAGTTAGCTGGTGAGCCAGTGGACATATTCGTTAATGAAAAATTAATCGCAAAAGGTGAGGTAGTTGTAATTGATGAGAACTTCGGGGTTCGCTTAACAGACATCATAAGTCAGTCAGAAAGGCTTATGAAACTTAAATAGAAAACTAATGGGGGAAAACATAATGGGACAACGTATTCTAATCGTAGATGATGCAGCATTCATGCGTATGATGATAAAAGATATTTTAAGTAAGAATGGCTTTGAGGTAGTAGGTGAAGCACAAGATGGCGCAGAGGCCATTGAAAAATATAATGATTTAAAACCAGATTTAGTAACAATGGACATTACAATGCCTGAAATGGATGGAATTACTTCATTAAAAAAAATAAAAGAGGCAAATCCTCAAGCTAAAATAATAATGTGTTCTGCAATGGGACAACAAGCTATGGTGATTGATGCTATACAGGCTGGAGCGAAGGATTTTATCGTTAAACCATTCCAAGCCGACCGGGTAATAGAAGCAATACAAAAGGCTTTAAGTTAAGAAGCGAGTGAATATGTTGTTGAAAAAAATAAGTATTTGTATCTGTTTAATAATATGCTTTTCAAGTTCAGTTTTAATGTCAGAGGCTTTGGCTGCGGCACCAAATGCTAAGGAATGTATAGACGGAAATATGAATTGTGGTGAGTTGGAAAATGAAGATTCTGGTGGAGCAAATATAGGTGCTAGTGAAGACGAAAATGGATCAATAGTATTTGATTTAATAAAAATGGTTTTTGCTTTACTTCTTGTATTAGCACTTATTTATTTATTGTTAAAATTTTTGAATAAACGAAATAAAATATTTCAACAAGTAAAGGCGTTAGAAAATATCGGCGGAATTTCAGTTGGACAAAATAAGTCGATACAAATTATTCGTATCGGAAGCAAACTCTATGTTGTCGGTGTTGGTGATAATGTTGAATTGTTACACGAAATTACAAGTGAGGATGAAAAAGAAGAATTATTACATATAAATCAAACGAACGAGTTCCAACCTGGTTCACTCATCACGTCTTTATTTCAGCAAAAGAAAAGTGTTAATTCAACCAGGCAAACGAAAAAGGAATTTAAAAACCTTTTCATAACAGAGCTTGATAAGTTAAAAAGTGGTCGAAAAAAAATGATTAATCACCATAAACGAAAAGGTGATAAGCATGAATGAATTTATAAATATGTTTTCTGACTCAGATCCAGCATCTGTTGCAACATCGGTGAAATTGTTATTATTATTAACCGTTCTATCTCTTGCTCCGAGTATATTGATTTTAATGACTAGTTTCACACGTATTATTATTGTATTATCCTTTGTTCGAACATCACTCGCAACACAGTCCATGCCTCCGAATCAGGTGCTTATTGGACTTGCTTTGTTTTTAACATTTTTTATTATGGCACCAACATTTAATGAGGTTAATGAGGAAGCACTTCAGCCACTTTTCAATGAAGAAATATCCTTAGATGAGGCTTATGATCGTGCAAGTGCACCAATGAAAGACTTTATGGCAGCTCATACGAGACAAAAGGACTTAGCATTGTTCATGAATTATGCAGAAATGGAAAAGCCTGAAACAGTGCAGGATATACCGATGACTACACTTGTACCTGCATATGCAATTAGCGAACTGAAAACTGCCTTTCAAATGGGTTTTATGATTTTCGTACCATTTTTAATTATTGATATGGCTGTCGCAAGTGTTCTAATGTCGATGGGGATGATGATGTTACCACCAGTCATGATCTCGCTGCCATTTAAAATATTACTATTTGTATTAGTGGATGGCTGGTATCTCATAACCCATTCATTATTAGAGGGATTTTAATGAATATCATGTGTTCTTTAAGGGGTAGACTTTAATGAGTAGTGAGTTTGTCTTAACACTAGCAGAAAAAGGCATTTATACGATATTACTTGTATCCGGTCCATTGCTAATATTAGCACTGGCGATTGGATTGTTGGTAAGTATCTTTCAAGCAACAACTCAAATACAAGAACAAACACTTGCATTTATTCCGAAAATTGTGGCTGTTTTTGTTGGTTTGATATTTTTTGGACCTTGGATGTTAACGAAAATGGTTGAGTTTACAGCTGATTTATTTCAAAACTTAAATCAGTTTGTCGGGTAGATTATGCTAGATATTATTAATCTTGCAAGTATTCCCGCTTTTTTACTAATATTTGTTCGAGTAACAGCCTTTTTTGTTGCATTACCACTGTTTTCCTATAAAACCATACCAACTCACTTTAAAATAGGGTTTAGTTTTTTTCTAGCGTTTATTATGTTTTATACAGTCGATTCACCTCTTATTCCGATTGATGGAACGTTTATACTTTTGCTTGCCAAGGAAGCAATTATCGGATTGTTTATTGGCCTCCTTGCTTATATTATATTGTCAGCAATTCAAATTGCCGGCGGGTTGATTGATTTTCAAATGGGGTTTGCAATTGCAAACGTCATTGATCCGCAAACAGGAGCACAAAGCCCTTTAACTGGACAATACTTTTATATTATTGCTCTATTGTTTTTATTATCGGTAAACGGACACCATTTGTTAATAGATGGAATCTTTTATAGTTATAATTTGATTCCAATAGACGCTTATGTACCTTTTCAGAATGAATCACTCGTTAATTTTATTATTGAAACTTTTAATAAGATGTTTCTAATTGCATTTCAAATGGCAATTCCGATAGTAGGTTGTTTATTTTTAGTTGATGTTGCACTTGGGATTATTGCAAGAACTGTTCCACAACTAAACGTGTTTGTTGTCGGATTGCCTCTAAAAATATTAGTAAGTTTTATCGCAATTTTATTTTTTTTAAGTTTATATATGGTTTTAGTGAAAAGCTTATTTGAGACAACTTTTGATGCAATGCATGGTTTAATGCGGCTAATGGGAGGTGCTTAACATGCAATTAAAATTGAATCTTCAATTTTTTGCAGGTGAAAAGACGGAAAAGGCAACTCCCAAGAAAAGGCAAGATTCCAGAAAAAAAGGACAAGTAGCAAAAAGTCAGGATATCAACACTGCATTTCTATTATTTTTTTGCTTTTTAATTTTATTTGTTTTTGGCGATAGCATGGGAACGAGTATGACTGCGTTATACAAAACTGCTTTTACTGAATATATTCAATGGGATCTCACGGAGAGCAGTGTACACCAAATTTTTGTAGAGGGAACAATCGAAATGGCAAAAATTATTGCTCCTATTATGGGAATCGCTATTGTTGCTGGCTTAGCAGCTAACTTTACTCAAATTGGGTTTTTATTTACAACAGAGCCGTTGAAAATAGATTTGAAAAAGATGGATCCTATCCAGGGTGCAAAGAGAATTTTTTCCGCACGCGCTTTAGTAGAACTGGCGAAATCATTAGTAAAGATTGTGTTCATTGGTGTTATAACATTTTGGGTGATTTGGGCATTTAAAGACGAAATGATGATGCTTTCATTTAAAACTGTAGAAAGTGCTTTAGCCTTTTTTGGAAACAGTACAATAATAATGGGTGTTACAGCAGCTTTCACACTATTATTTATCGCGGTTTTTGACTATGCCTATCAAAAGTTCGATTTTGAGAAAAGTATTAAAATGTCAAAGAACGATATAAAGGATGAATATAAAAATATAGAAGGCGATCCATTAATAAAGTCGAAAATCAAGGAAAAGCAACGCCAAATGGCAGCTAGACGGATGATGAGCGAGGTCCCAACTGCTGATGTAGTCATTACAAATCCAACTCATTATGCAATAGCTATAAAATATGATGAAAGTAAGGCTAGTGCACCTTTTGTAGTAGCTAAAGGTGCAGATCACACTGCACTTCGAATCAAAGAAATTGCTAAGAGTAGTGACGTTATGACGATTGAAAACAGACAATTGGCACGCGCGCTCTATGGCGCGATAGAAATCGGTAATAGTATTCCTGAGGAGTATTATCAAGCGGTTGCGGAAGTATTAGCATATGTTTATCGATTAGAGAAAAAGGTTTAGCAAAAAGGCTCTTTTAGTTAGGCTGTTTTCGTATAGTTTGTTGTTCATACCACCGAAGTTGATATAAAATGCGACATAACATACCGCTCCGGAAATACAATGCGAAGTGACTGCTGGTTATTTTCCGCTGCGGACCGTTGCTTTCCGCGGGCACGGCTTCAGCCTCCTCGCGGAAGACCACCGCTGCGGGGTCTTCAGACTCGTGCTGTTCCCGCAGGAGTCAACGGTCCTCCGCTCCAAACAACTGCCAAAATAGCGGAAAACATGCTCTAATCAATAAAGTGATTACGACCGTTGCATTATTGGACCCCACGCTAGCGAAGGAAAAACACGGAGACTCCTGCGGGAACAGCGAAGACGATGAGACCCCGCAGTGAGCGGTCTTTGCGATCGAGGAGGCTCATCGCGAGCCCGCGGAAAGCGTAGTGTTTTTCCGCAGCGGTCGTAGGGAAACAAACATGATTTATAGTTACGTCGCAGTTTATAGACTTTGTGCCAAAAAACAATAATCTTTTAGAAAACAGCCTAGCAAAAGGGGTTACATATATGAAAGCAAGAGATTTATCGGTATTATTAGGCGTAATTTTAATCATTGCAATGTTAGTCGTCCCACTACCTGGATGGCTATTAAGCATACTTATTTTGTGTAATATTATTCTGGCACTCATTGTTATCTTAGTATCTATGAATACACAAGATGCATTACAATTTTCTATTTTCCCGTCATTATTATTGTTATTAACCTTATTTCGTTTAGCGTTAAACGTATCGACGACTAGATCTATTCTTTCCGATGGTGAGGCAGGGGGAGTAGTAGAAACGTTTGGATCATTCGTAATTGGAGATAACCCATTGGTTGGTTTTGTTGTGTTTATTATCTTAGTTATTATCCAATTCTTGGTGATTACAAAAGGTGCTGAACGTGTATCTGAAGTTGGTGCTAGATTTTCCTTAGATGCAATGCCTGGGAAACAAATGAGCATTGACGCTGACTTAAACGCCGGCCTAATTTCGGAACAACAGGCAAAGGAACGACGTGAAAAAGTAGAAAGAGAAGCAGATTTCCACGGAGCAATGGATGGAGCGAGTAAATTCGTTAAGGGAGACGCAATCGCAGGAATTATAATTGTACTTATTAACATTGTATTTGGACTGATTATTGGTATGGTTCAAATGGGGATGTCTTTTCCAGAAGCGTTGAATACATTTATGCGTTTAACTGTTGGTGATGGATTGGTAAGTCAAATTCCGGCATTATTAATTGCAACAGCTACTGGTATAATTGTGACACGTGCCTCATCAAAGGGCAATTTAGGTAGTGATGTTTCTGGACAATTATTGCAATATCCTAAACTACTTTTCATTGCAGCTGGAGCAATTTTTTTACTTGGTTTAACCCCGATTAACTTTTTATTAACAACTACATTAGCTGGGTTATTAGTACTTAGTGGTTATTTGCTTCTAAAACAAGATGAAAAAGTGGAGGAACCTGATGCAGAAGAAGAGGAACAATCAGAAAGCTCTGCGATGAAGTCACCTGAAAACGTGGTAAGTCTATTAAATATGGATCCAATAGAATTTGAATTTGGGTACGCACTCATTCCGTTGGTAGATGCCAGTCAGGGTGGTGATCTGCTTGACAGGGTTATCATGATCCGCCGCCAGCTAGCTATCGAGTTAGGTATTGTCATACCAGTAGTGCGCATTCGCGATAATATCCAACTAAATCCGAATGAATACCGATTAAAAATTAAAGGTAATGAGGTCGCCTTTGGTGAGCTTTTACTAGATCACTATTTGGCAATGACACCCGGAATAAATGACGATAGCCTAGAGGGGATAGATACAAATGAGCCTGCATTTGGGCTACCCGCTAAGTGGATTAGCGAGGAAGTAAAAGATGAGGCAGAATTGTCTGGGTTTACTGTAGTCGATCCGCCTTCTGTAGTCTCTACACATATCACGGAAGTAATTAAAAAGCATGCACATATTTTATTAGGTCGTCAGGAAACAAAGCAATTAATTGATCATTTGAAAGAAAACTATCCAATATTAGCAGACGAAGTAACCCCAGAGCCGCTCTCGTTTGGAGACGTACAAAAAGTATTAGCAAAACTATTGAAAGAAAATGTTTCTATTCGTAATCTACCAATAATTTTTGAAACATTAGCGGATTTTGCGAAAATGACCAATGATACGGAACTACTGGCTGAATACGCTAGACAATCATTATCACCGCAAATCACAAGACAATATGCAACAGATGATATGTCATTAAAAGTTATTACCGTTTCAGCAGCTGTTGAAAAAATGATAGCAGAGAATATTCAACAAACAGAACATGGTAACTATTTATCATTGGATCCAGAATCACAGCAATTAATCATTAAAACAGTAAATGAAGAGGTAGAGAGAATAGCATTGCAAGAGGATACAGCCATTTTGTTATGTTCCCCTGCGATCCGGATGTATATGAAGCAATTAGTTGAACGATTTTTACCGCAAGTCGTTGTATTATCATACAACGAGCTAGAACCAACCGTTCAAGTTCAAAGTGTAGGAGTGGTGAACGTAGCATGAAAGTAAAGAAATATGTAGCGGCAACAATGCCTGAGGCAATGCATCAAATTCGTAAAGAACTCGGCGCAGATGCGGTCATTTTAAATTCAAAAGAGGTAAGGAATGGTAGCTTTTTTGGGTTATTTAAAAAAAGAAATATTGAAGTAATCGCTGCACTTGACCCACAACCGACGAAACCTAAACCGGTAGTAAATAATGAATCATCTGATAGAAGTTCACGCAAAAAAATTCAAATCGATCAATCAGCAAAAGATAAAAATGTACTAAGTGAAATTAAGCAATTAAAGAAATTACTCGAAGTACAAAACCAACTAGTTAAAACAAACTTTACTTCACAATATAATCTAGTTTATCAACACTTAATTGACCAGGAAGTTTTTGAATCATTGGCATCTAAAGTAGTCCAGACAGTCATCGATCAACACGCAAATAATAATGGTAGCGAACCAGAACAGCATGTTATTTTTCAGGATACAATGAAGGAAATCACAAATCAACTTTCTATTCTTTCATTTGAGGGGATAACATACAACAAGAAAATCATTCATTTCGTTGGACCGACAGGGGTAGGGAAAACAACTACAATTGCCAAGGTTGCTGCTGACAGTGTATTGAACGATCAAAAAAAAGTCGCTTTTATCACTGCAGACACGTATCGAATTGCTGCCATTGATCAATTAAAAACATATGCCAAAATATTGGATGTGCCTATAGAGGTTGCTTATGATATTAAAGACTATAAAGAAGCTGTTAAGAAGTTTACAAGTTATGATTTGATACTTGTTGATACTGCGGGACGTAATTTTCGAGACTCGAAATATGTACATGAATTGAAACAAAGCATTGATTTTAATGACGAAATTGAAACGTATCTTGTTTTATCACTGACAGCAAAACCAAATGATTTACAGAAAATCAGTGAACAATTTCAACATATTCCAATAAAAGCGTTCATTTTTACTAAAATCGATGAGACAAGACAATATGGTAGCATGCTTAACATAGCACTCCATAACCAAATTGGAGTTGCCTACATGACAAATGGTCAAGATGTACCTGATGATTTAGTTAAACCCTCACCTGTGAAAATTAGTGAATATATAGTGGGTGCATACCGTGATGAATGATCAAGCTATGAATTTGCGACGCAAACTTCAGTATTCCAAAGACCCAAGGCAAGCTAAAACAGTTTCTATTGTTAGTGGAAAAGGGGGAGTAGGGAAGTCCAACTTTGCAATAAATTTTTCACTGGAACTTTTAGGAACAGGTAAAAAAGTGCTGTTAGTGGATTTGGATGTCGGAATGGGTAATATTGATATTTTGCTAGGATTAAATGCAAAAAAAACTATTGTAGATATGTTTGACCAACAGTTAAAGATTCATGAAATTATTGAACACGGACCTAATAATCTTGCCTTTATCGCAGCTGGAAATGGTCTTTCTAATTTCTTTACATTGGACGATGATAAAAAAGATTATTTTCTGGAACAGTACAATGAATTAGTCAAGATGTATGATTATATTATTTTTGACATGGGGGCAGGTGCCTCGAAGGAAAGTTTATTTTTCATAGTGGCTTCAGATGAGTGCATCGTTATTACTACACCTGAGCCTACATCCATAACTGATGCATATGGCATGATTAAACATATTGTAAACAATCATGGAAAAATGCCGATATACGTGGTAATGAATCGTTCGTTAACCTATAAAGTTGGTAAAAAAGCACTAGAGCGATTTCAACGTGTTATTTCCCGGTTTCTAACTATTGAAACTCACCAAATGGGTATCCTGCCAGATGATCGTATCGTTTCAACTGCAGTAATAAGGCAAATACCATACAGCATTCTAAATGAAAACGCCGCTATTTCAAAAGCAATCAAACAAATTGTAGTAAATTATTTGCAAAACGCAAATACAACAAACAAAAAAGAGACCAGTTCATTCGTTCAAAGGTTGAAGCGATTACTGGTTGAGAGGTGAATGGCATGTCTCTGATTCGTGTTTTAATAATAGATGATTCTGCCTTCATGCGAAAACTGATAGCTGATTTTTTATCGAGTGATGGGCGGATAGAGGTATTAGGAACTGCTAGAAATGGTGAGGATGGCCTAAAAAAAATAAAAGAACTGTCTCCTGATGTAGTGACTTTAGATGTGGAAATGCCCGTTATGAACGGTATTACTACTTTACGGCATATTATGGATTCTAATCCTCTTCCAGTTATTATGCTTTCAAGCATGACAACAGAAGGTTCTCTTCATACCATTCAGGCGATATCGAATGGTGCGGTGGATTTTGTACAAAAGCCATCAGGATCCATCTCTCTTGACATTGAAAAAGTAAAAAAAGAACTAATAAGGAAGATAATTACAGCATCAAATGCGAATGTATCAACGGGTCCAACGAATGTGGTTAAACGTAACTCAATAGTTGATCAAATTTTTACTAAGGTTCATGCCCAGTCGCTTATTACAATTGGAACCTCTACAGGTGGACCCAGAGCGTTGCAACGTGTTTTGACAGACTTACCCGATGACTTTACAATACCCATTGTGATTGTGCAACACATGCCAGCTGGCTTTACGAAATCGCTTGCTGAACGTCTAAATACATTGACAAAACTACATATAAAAGAAGCATCTCACGGTGAAATTATTCAACAATCAACGGTTTACATAGCACCTGGTAATTTTCACATAAAAATTAGAAAAATGGGAACCTCATTTGCCATTGAACTATCACAAGAATCTGAGCGAAATGGTCACAGACCATCTGTGGATGTATTAGTTGAATCATTAGCTAATGTTCCAAATATAAATAAAATTGCTGTCATCTTAACAGGAATGGGAAATGACGGTTCAAAAGGGCTTACCTATTTAAAAGAGAAAGATCCAAGATCAATTGTTATTGCTGAAAAAGAAGAATCCTCAATTGTTTACGGAATGCCAAAGGCGGCGGTCAAGACAAATACAGTTAATCATATTGTGCATTTACATCAAATAGGTGAAACACTAACTAATTTAGTAAAGAAATCAGGGGGGATGTAAAATGGATACAACACAATATTTGGATGTTTTTTTAGATGAAAGTAATGAACATCTTGAATCATTATATAAACAATTATTGGCACTTGAAAAGAATCCAACAGAAAAATCAATTATTAATGAGATATTTCGATCAGCTCACACACTAAAAGGTATGTCTGCAACAATGGGGTTTAATGATTTAGCGAATTTAACACATCAACTTGAGAATGTATTTGATGGAATACGGTATGACAAGATCATAATTAAAACGGAAACCATGGATGTTTTATTTGAATCAGTTGATCATTTAAATACAATGGTTGAAAGTATTGCAGGTGGTGGAAACGGTAAGCGGGATGTGGAACAAATTATCGATAATCTAAAGAAAATAGAAAAGGGTGATCATGTTGTTTCCACACCAAAAAAGAATTCTTCAGGTCAAAATGAGGAGACAAACTCCCTGCTGCGTATCTCCTCATTAGACGAATTTGAACTTTCCATTTTAAATGAATCAGTTGAACGTGGGTATACAAATTATGAAATCACAGTTCACCTAAGGGAAGATTGTCTTTTAAAAGGTGCTCGAGTCTTTATGATTTTTGAGGTACTTGAAAAACTTGGGGAAGTCATCAAGTCAGAACCTCCTGTAAATGATTTAGAGGAAGAAAATTTCAACCATTCCTTCACTGTTTTATTTATCTCAGAAAGCTTAAAAAGTGATATTGCTTCTAGTATTAATAAGGTTTCTGAAGTTGATGAGGTAATTGTTAATACATTTTCTGTTCAAGCATATAAAGAAAAACAACAACAAAAAGTATCAGATGTTGTTGAAGGTAAGCTTCAGTCAAGTTCAACTTTAGAAGAAAAATCAGATTTACCAACAGTTAAAAAGAAAAGTTCTTCCAGCAAAACAATTAGAGTCAATATTGAGCGTTTAGATATTTTGATGAATTTGTTTGAAGAATTGGTTATTGATCGTGGAAGATTAGAACAAATTTCCTCTGAATTAAATCACAATGATTTACAAGATACAGTGGAAAGAATGTCAAGAGTATCTAGTGATTTACAGAATATAATTTTAACAATGCGCATGGTGCCAGTTGAACAAGTCTTCAGTCGTTTTCCACGGATGATTAGACAGTTAGCACGCGATCTCAGTAAAAATGTTGACATTGAAATTGTCGGAGCTGAAACTGAATTGGACCGGACAGTTATCGATGAAATTGGAGATCCACTTGTTCATTTAATACGAAATGCGATGGATCATGGGATTGAAGCTCCAAATGTCAGAAAAGATAAAGGGAAAACTGAACAAGGAACAATCAAGCTTCACGCGTACCATAGTGGTAATCATGTATTTATTGAAATCTCTGATGATGGAGCTGGCATTAATAAAGATAAAGTTTTAAATAAGGCAATTTCAAATCGGATAATTACAAAAAATCAAGCAGAAACTTTGGCAGACCAGCAAGTTTATGAACTTATCATGGCGAGCGGATTTTCAACTGCTGATACGATTTCTGATATATCTGGTCGTGGTGTTGGTCTAGATGTAGTGAAAAATACCATTGAATCACTCGGAGGCAGTATTGCAATAGATGCAAAACTAGGAAAAGGGTCTACTTTCTCTATTCAATTACCTTTGACACTATCTATCATGGCTGTACTCCTAGTAGAACTTAAAGATGAGAAATATGCAATTCCATTATCAGCTATTATTGAGACAGCTATTATCCATAAAGATCAAATTATGCAGGCACACAATAAAAAAGTAATTGATTTTAGAGGGAAGGTAGTACCATTAGCCTTTTTAAATGATATTTTTGCAGTGTCAGATGCAGTTATAAATGATACAGACTATGTATCTGTCGTAATTGTTAAGAAGGGTGAAAAAACTGCTGGACTTGTGGTAGATTCATTTATTGGTCAGCAAGAAGTAGTATTGAAGTCATTAGGTAACTATTTAACAAATGCATTTGCAATTTCAGGAGCTACGATACTTGGTGATGGACAGATCGCACTAATTATCGATAGCAATGCGTTAGTTAGATAATGCATCATAATTGAGGAGGAAGAAAAATGGAAAACCAAACTATTTTGGATAAAAAAGTAATTGTGTTTCAACTTAATGATGAAGAATATGCTGTTTCGGTCCAGCAGGTAGGATCAATTGAGCGGATGCAACCAATTACGCGCGTTCCACAAACTACAGAATTTGTGAAAGGTGTCATTAATCTTCGGGGGGTTGTTACACCAATTATTGACTTACGTATTCGTTTTGGCATAGAACCAATAGACTATCAAGATTCCACAAGGATCATAATAGTCTATATGAATGAACTGGAAGTAGGGCTGATTGTTGATTCAGCAAACGATGTAATTGATATTCCAGAAAGTTCAATCGAACCAGCTCCAGAAGTGGTTGGGACTGTTGACGTTGACTACATTGAGGGTGTAGCTAAATTAAAAGATCGCTTACTGATTTTATTAGATTTACAAAAAGTTCTTTCCCACGACGAAGTGGATGCATTACATAGTGTGGAAGGTTAATCAACTTGGATTTTACTAATGGACTATCTAACGCACAAATGGATTTGTTACAAGAGATTGGAAATATTGGAGCAGGCAATGCCGCAACATCCATGTCAAAATTACTGAATAAAAAGATAGATATGTACGTGCCGTCTGTTAAAATTATCGAGTTTGACGAGGTAATAGACTTGATAGGTGGTCCTGAACATTTGATCGTTGCAATCATGATCCGCATTCAAGGAAATGCACCAGGAACTGTCTTTTTTATACTAACAGTACCAGAGGCAGAAAACTTGGTTAGACAAATCACTTCAGATTCGCAGTTTAGGCTTTTTGGGGACAAGCCTCCAAATGAACTTGCTATATCTGCACTACAAGAGGCAGGCAACATTTTAGCTGGTTCTTATTTATCTGCACTATCTGATTTTACAAGTATAAATATGCAACCATCTGTTCCTTCTTTAAGTATTGATATGGCAGGTGCAATATTGACGGCAGGATTATTGGAACTCTCTCAGGTTATGGATTACGCCATTATTATTGATACAACCATCAATGAAAAGCTGACATCAAATGGTGTACATGGTAAGTTTTTTTTATTACCGGACCCAGAATCGTTTGACCAAATATTTGAATCATTAGGAATTAGTGACCATGAATGAAATGAAGACAGTCATAAAAGTAGGAATTGCAGATTTAAAAATAGCACAAGAACCTGATATTATAAGAACATCAGGACTAGGATCATGTGTTGGTGTGATACTATTTGATTTGCAAAAAAGAATAGCAGGATTAGCACATATTATGCTACCTGATTCATCAATAGGAAAAAGAGATAATTTAAATCAATACAAATATGCGGACACCGCTATTGATAGCCTGATAAATCAACTAACCGCATGTGGAATACAGAAAAAAGCACTTCAAGCAAAATTAGCTGGAGGGTCTCAAATGTTTCAATTTACCACTTCATCTAACATGATGCGAATAGGACCTAGAAACGTGGAAGCGGTAGAGGAAAAATTGATCGAACATCAAATACCAATTATTTCCTCAGATGTAGGTGGAAATTGTGGTAGAACGATTGAATTTGATCCTGTTTCAGGTAAACTTAAAGTACGTACCGTTCATAAAGGGGAAGTATATATTTAAAGTGCGGTAATAGCTTTCTTAAAAATGAACAAAAGGGAGGAGCATATAATATGAATACGGATAAATCTCCTCTAAAGAAACAATTATGGGAAAATTGGTTATCCAGTCACGACTCGAATGCTGCTAATGAACTCATCAAAAATTATATGTATCTAGTGAGTTTTCATGTTGAGCGGATAGCAACTCATTTACCTAAAAATGTAAATAAGGATGACCTGAAAAGTTTTGGATTATTGGGGTTATATGATGCACTCAAGAAATTCGAACCAAGTAGAGACTTAAAGTTTGACACGTATGCCTCATTTCGTATCAGAGGTGCTATTATTGATGGGCTTAGAAAAGAAGATTGGTTGCCTAGGTCAATTCGTGAAAAAACTAAAAAAATCGAACAGGTTTCTGGGCAACTTGAGCAAATTTACCAACGTACACCCTCTTCCAATGAGATTGCAAAAGAATTAGACATGACGAGTCAAGAAGTTGAAACACATACAAAGGATTCTCTTTTTGCTAATGTATTATCTATTGAAGAAAAGTCTAAAGATGGCTATAGTGATCCCAAAGAGGGGATTGGCTATTCAATCGCTGATGATATTTCCTCCTCACCAGATAATCGTTTAATAACAAGTGAGGTTAATAAAGAATTAGCAGCAAGTATAAAATCATTAAATACGAACGAACAAATGGTTATAAGTTTATTTTATAATGAAGAATTGACATTGACTGAAATTGGACAAGTACTAGAATTGACGACATCTAGAATTTCACAAATACATAAAAAGGCTATCTTCAAACTTAAAAATACGTTAGCTAAGATACCTGAATGAATGGTTTTCTGTGTACGAGGCATTAAAAGTGAAGCTGATGTGTACGCTTAGCGGATTGAAGGGATTACATGACATCATTTTTACTAATCATAAGTTTTTTATTGCATATTGTTACTTTTATTGCAGTTTATCAATTATATAGACAAATACAACTTCCTAACCAAGCAAGCTCACCTCAAGATATGATGGAAATTTTTGAGGTGTATTTGGCAGAAATTAAGGAAGAAAATAAACGCTTGGAAGAAACGTTACTAGAGAACGAACAACACAATGTACCTAATGAACCTTACCCAGACTCAGAAATTAAGGAAGAAGTGGAAATAAACGGAGCACAAGATATATACACCACCCCGGAAGTCGAGGATGATGTACACTATGAAACATCTTTACAAGCGAATATTCTTCATATGCATGGTCTAGGTATGTCTAATGAGGAAATTGCTCGAAAGTTGAATAGTGGTAGAACAGAAGTGGACTTAATTATAAAATTACATGCAAAAAAGTCGTATTAGTACTTGCTAGCTTAACATCCTTATGATATATTAATTCATGGTGCAAATACTATGTTTACTTTAATCTTGTAAACATGTCTAACCACACACGTCTGTCGATTTATGTAAGAGGTGCCTAATAACGTGGTCCTTATATAAAAATGAAACAGACGGAGGAAAAAAACCAATAGGAGGAATTTATTATGTCAGTAATTTCTATGAAGCAATTACTTGAAGCTGGTGTACATTTTGGACATCAGACTCGCCGTTGGAATCCAAAGATGAAAAAATACATCTTTACTGAGCGTAACGGCATCTACATCATTGACCTGCAAAAAACAGTTAAGAAGGTTGATGAAGCATACAAATATGTAAAGGAAATCGCAGCAAATGGTGGTACAGTTCTTTTTGTAGGAACTAAAAAACAAGCACAGGATTCTGTCCGTGATGAAGCGACACGTTCTGGCATGTTCTTTGTAAACCAACGCTGGTTAGGTGGTACACTAACAAACTTCCAGACAATTCGTAAACGTATTACGCGCCTTAAGAATATCGAGCGTATGGAAGAAGATGGAACGTTTGAAGTACTACCGAAAAAAGAAGTTGTAAACTTATTAAAAGAAAAAGACCGTTTAATGAAGTTCCTAGGTGGAATCAAGGAAATGAAAAAGCTTCCTGATGCTATGTTCGTTATTGATCCACGTAAAGAACGCATTGCGATCGCTGAAGCACATAAATTAAACATTCCAATCATCGGAATCGTTGACACTAACTGTGACCCTGATGAAATTGATTACGTTATCCCAGCAAATGATGACGCAATTCGTGCAGTAAAACTTCTTACTTCTAAAATGGCTGATGCTATTATTGAAGTTAAACAAAGTGAAGAAGCTGAAAGAGTTGCAAACGAAGAAGAATCTGCAGAGCCAGTAGAAGCAGACAAAGAATAGTAATGTAAAAGACTAGGTGATAAGGGGATAAGCCTTTTATCACCTTTTTTAAAGGGATATTTAACTAGTATATTCAACTATTATGAGGAGGACTAATAATGGCAATTACTGCACAAATGGTGAAAGAATTACGCGAAAAAACTGGTGCTGGAATGATGGATTGTAAAAAGGCACTTACAGAAACTGACGGTAATATTGAACAAGCAATTGATTATTTACGCGAAAAAGGTGTAGCGAAAGCTGCGAAAAAATCAGATCGTATTGCTGCCGAAGGATTGACACATGTTGAAGTTGATAACAACGTTGCTGCATTAATAGAAGTTAACTGCGAAACAGACTTTGTTACTAAAAACGATCAATTTAAATCGCTGTTAACTAAATTAGGAAATCACATTATTATAAACAAGCCTTCATCAGTTGAAGAAGCATTACAACAGGATATGGACGGCGAAGGTAATAGCGTAGAAACTTATATCAATTCTGTTGTAGCAAAAATTGGTGAAAAGATTTCGTTGCGTCGTTTTGTGATTTTAACCAAAACAGACAACGATTCATTCGGTTCATACCTCCATATGGGGGGGCGGATTGGTGTTTTAACCCTTCTTGAAGGTACAACTGATGAGCAAGTAGCAAAAGATGTTGCAATGCATGTTGCAGCGGCAAACCCGCTTCATGTATCCCGGGACGCTGTTTCTGAAGACGAAGTTAACCGCGAACGTGAAGTATTAAAAACACAAGCGTTAAATGAAGGAAAACCAGAAAATATTGTAGAAAAAATGGTTGAAGGTCGTTTGGGTAAATTCTTTGAAGACATTTGTTTATTGGAACAAAACTTTGTTAAAGATCCAGATCAAAAAGTTAAAAAATACGTATCTGATAAAGGTGCTACAGTAAAAACGTTTGTCCGTTATGAAGTTGGCGAAGGAATGGAAAAACGCGAAGATAACTTTGCAGAAGAAGTTAGAAACCAAATGAATAATCAATAATTTAACAAGATAAGGGAACACATGATGTTCCCTTTTTCTAAGAATATTGATTTAAAAATTATAAAATTTCTATGGAGGTTATTATGACAGCAGCTCGTTACCGTAGAATTGTGTTGAAATTAAGTGGTGAGGCATTAAGTGGGGACCAAGGGTATGGACTTGATCCAAATGTCGTCCAGTCTGTAGCAGAACAGATAAAAGGTGTAGCCGAATTAGGCGTTGAAGTCGCCGTAGTTGTAGGCGGAGGTAACATCTGGCGTGGTAAGGTCGGAAGTGAAATGGGAATGGACCGTGCGAATGCTGATTATATGGGGATGTTAGCAACGGTAATGAATTCACTTGCCCTTCAAGATAGTTTAGAAAATATTGGAATACCTACTAGGGTACAAACTTCAATTGAAATGCGTCAGGTTGCAGAACCATATATTCGCAGGAAAGCAATTCGACATTTAGAAAAGAAACGTGTTGTCATATTTGCAGCTGGTACCGGAAATCCATATTTTTCTACAGACACAACTGCAGCACTAAGAGCAGCAGAAATTGAAGCAGAAGTAATACTAATGGCGAAGAATAACGTGGACGGGGTCTATACAGACGATCCTAAATTAAATAAAGACGCTACAAAATACGAAAATTTATCCTATTTAGATATGATAAATGAAGGTTTAGGTGTGATGGACTCTACGGCATCATCACTTTGTATGGATAACGACATACCGTTAGTTGTATTTTCCATAACAGATGAAGGCAATATAAAGCGAGTTGTACAAGGTGAAATAATTGGAACCACGATTAGGGGGAAAAAATAATGTCTGATACGATTATAAATCAAACGCGTGACAAAATGACACATGCTGTACAAGCATTTTCAAAAAACTTAGCAACAGTAAGAGCAGGCAGAGCTAATCCATCATTACTTGATAGTGTATATGTAGAATATTATGGTGCTTCAACACCACTAAATCAATTAGCAACCATATCTGCTCCAGAAGCTAGAATGTTAGTTATAACACCATTTGATAAATCTTCAATCGGTGATGTCGAAAAAGCAATTCAAAAAGCAGATTTAGGCATTTCACCTTCAAGTGATGGAAACATCATTCGTATTGCTATCCCGGCACTAACTGAAGAACGTCGGAAAGATTTAGTTAAAGTGGTAGGAAAATATGCAGAGGAAGCACGTGTACAAGTAAGAAATATTCGTCGTGAATCAAATGACCAGCTTAAAAAAGCTGAAAAAAGTGGCGAACTTACTGAAGACGAATTAAGAAACGCACAAGATAATGTACAAAAAGAAACAGACAACAACATCAATGAGGTCGATCAGGTAGCAAAAAATAAAGAAAAAGAAATTATGGAAGTATAGCATACAGTACAAACAACATGATATTGCCCCCTAATTTAGGGGGTATTTGTTTTTTTACTAAATCGTTATAATAAATCTAGGTAATCATGATATAATGGAAACTTATCAAATAAATAGCTATAACAATCATATAATTCTTTTATCCGACATATTGATGAAAATGGAAAGGATTGTATATACACAATCAATCGTATTCGGAGGACAAATTATGTCAATGAGACTTCCTTTTTTTAAAAATAAGCAAGAAGAACCAGATGATTCATGCAAAGTAGAAACGACAAATATACCAAGACATGTAGCAATAATTATGGATGGAAATGGGCGTTGGGCAAAAAAACGTGGACTTCCTAGAATTGCCGGGCACAAGGAAGGCATGAATGTTGTTAAAGAAATTGTTCGATCTGCAACCCATTACAAAGTAGAAATCCTTACACTATATGCCTTTTCAACTGAAAATTGGAAAAGACCTAAATCTGAAGTCGAATTCCTAATGAAGCTGCCAAAAGAGTTTTTACATACGTACTTACCCGAATTAATTGAAAAAAACGTTCGTATTGATACGATTGGTGAATTTGATGGGCTACCAGTACACACAAAAGATGCAATTCAGTATGCTAAAGAACAAACAAAGGATAATGATGGCTTATTATTAAACTTTGCTTTAAACTATGGTAGTAGATTTGAGATAATGCGAGCGATTAAACAAGTGTATGCTGATATAGAAAATACAGATCTGAGCATTGAACAATTAGATGAAGAAACCTTTTCGAAATACTTGTATACAAAGGGGTTATCAGACCCGGATTTATTAATTCGTACAAGTGGTGAGCAACGGCTGAGTAATTTTTTATTATGGCAATTGGCTTATGCAGAATTTTGGTTTACGGATGTATTATGGCCAGATTTTAGTGAAGAAGTATTCAAAAGAGCCCTCCATGATTATCAACAACGGAAAAGACGCTATGGAGGTATTTAAGGTGTTGAACAAAAGATGAAGCAACGAATTCAAACTGCAATTTTAGCATTAATTGTATTTGTACCTTTAGTTTATATAGGTGGACTACCATTTCAAATATTTGTTTATCTACTAGCAACGATTGCTTTGATTGAACTGTTACGTATGAGAAAAGTGGGTAAATATTCTGTGCCAGCAGTCCTAGCTGTAGTTATTTTATGGCTCATATTACTACCAGTTACAGCAGATATTGTTCCAGTAGTTTGGTTTACAAAATCTGAAATTATTATGTTGTTTGCGATGCTATTATTATCTTATACTGTATTAGTAAAGAATAAATTCACATTTGAAGATGCTGGATTTATAATGCTTTCAACTATATACGTAGGTATGGGATTCTTTTATCTCATTGAAACAAGAAAATGGGATGATTTTGAAGGGTTAATGAATATCTTTTATGTATTATTAGTTATTTGGGCAACGGACTCAGGTGCATACTTTTTTGGACGGGCTTTTGGAAAAAGAAAATTATGGCCGATGATCAGCCCAAATAAGACCATCGAGGGAGCAATAGGTGGCATTTTAATTTCTGTAGTAGTTGGAATTGTGTTTCACACGTTAACTCCTTTCCCACATTCCTTAATTATCGTTATTGGTGTAACCATTCTAGTATCAATATTTGGACAAATTGGGGATCTAGTCGAGTCAGCTTTTAAACGCCACTATGGTGTGAAGGACTCAGGTGACTTACTCCCCGGTCACGGAGGTATCCTAGATCGACTGGATAGTTTATTATTTGTTTTACCTCTGCTTCATTTTATTCATTTCATTTAATTAATCCATTTGCAAATGATTTGAATGCTAGAATAGGTAAAGGTTAAACTTAGGTGACAAAGGGAAAATGCTTGATATTCATCAAAGGAAGGTGCTTTATTTGACCACAGTTATTGCGTTTATTTTTATGTTTGGTTTACTCGTGTTCATCCATGAGTTAGGCCATTTAATTTTTGCAAAACGTGCTGGCATGTTGGCTCGTGAATTTGCAATTGGGTTTGGTCCTAAAATATTTGCTTTTACCAAAAACGAGACAGTTTACACGATACGATTACTTCCTGTAGGTGGATACGTTCGTGTGGCTGGTGAAGATCCAGAAATTGTAGAATTAAAACCAGGTCACCATATTGGCATTGAGTTTAATAATGAAGATAAAGTTAACAAAATAATTGTAAATAACAAGTCTAAACACCCAAACGCCCGCGTGATAGAGGTAGAACGTGCAGATTTAGATCATGATTTGATTATTGAAGGTTATGAGATTGATGAAGAAGAACGATTACGATTTAATGTAGATCCAAAAGCGTTCTTTGTAATGGATGAAAAAGAAACACAAATTGCTCCTTATAATCGCCAATTTGCTTCTAAAAGTATTGGAAAACGAGCGATGCAATTATTCGCTGGACCAATGATGAACTTCCTTTTAGCGATGTTTATATTTCTTATTTTAGGTTTTATTCAAGGAGTTCCGACTGAGCAAGCACAACTTGATGGAATTCAACCAAATAGTCCTGCTGCTGAAGCAGGATTTCAAAAGGGCGATGAGATAGTTGAAGTCGAGGGTAATTCGATTAGTACTTGGGAAGAATTCACACAAATAGTTCGGGATAACCCTGAAGAATCATTATCCATGAAGGTAGAACGTGGTGGGGAAATTGTTGATGTTACCGTTGTACCACGTGAAATAAAAGCACAAGGTGGGACTATTGGACAAATTGG
This sequence comes from Virgibacillus carmonensis, assembly GCF_057836705.1. NCBI lineage: Bacteria > Bacillati > Bacillota > Bacilli > Caryophanales > Bacillaceae > Virgibacillus > Virgibacillus carmonensis. The sequence goes on from NZ_JBYQFJ010000003.1 coordinate 242,890, forward strand.
TGTCGGTCAAGCGTTTGAAAAATCATTTACCAATACAATCCAATACAGTTTTACACAAACGTATGACATAACAAAACTTATTTTAACGAACTTAGGCATGTTAGTTACTGGCCAATTCTCCATTGACATGTTATCTGGCCCAGTAGGAATTTATGATGCTACAGATCAGGTTGTACAAACAGGGTTCATGAACTTTCTAATGTGGACTGCAATATTAAGTATAAACTTAGGAATTGTGAATTTAGTGCCATTACCTGCACTTGATGGTGGTCGTTTATTATTTGTTGGAATTGAAGCGATACGTGGTAAACCAATAGATCCACAAAAAGAGGGTATTGTACACTTTATTGGTTTTGCGCTATTAATGTTACTAATGATTGTTGTTACGTGGAACGATATTCAACGATTATTCTTATAAGAATGAGGAAAAGCAAACCTATAGTAAAGTAATAGAAAACCCTTGTCTAAGGCTATCAGACAAGGGTTTTCAAAACTTGAATTTAGTTCTTAAATCCAGATTCTATTCGTTTCGGGGGTTCAAGTGTTAGTACTTTTCTGTAGTCTGTATGCTGTATTGGGGGAAACAGGGAATGGAATTATCAAAAGCAGAAAAAATGGATGTGTTGTTAAAGCAACTGCAACTATCTGAAAATGATATAAGTAATTATTTTAAGGATAGTCAGTTAATTCGTCTCGAAGTATTTAAGCAATTAAAAAAATGGCATTTCCATATACAAATTGGAAAAATGCTTCCTGTCGAAGTGTATCAAGTTTTAACAACAAAACTAAACGACTCATTTAATGAAATTGCTCAGGTAGATTGGACTTTTTATACAGTAAATAAAGATGAAAATGATACTTACATATGTGATTATTGGCAGAATTTTTTGCAATCAATCTCAAATATTTCTCCAGCTTATAAGGATTTAATTCACAATCAGATTCCTACCGTTCAAAGTAATAGGCTGACTATTACTGCTAGAAATGAGGCAGAGGCCGCCGCATTAAGAAAACGGTTGGAAGCAGCCTTTAGGGCGTATTGTGTCAAAATTGGTAGTCGGGCTTATCAATTAGAGATCAATGTAAAAACAGAGGATAAAGACTTACAGGATTTTCGCAACCAAAAAGCTAAAGAAGATCAAGAAATTATATTAAAAACCGTGATTGAAAAAGAAAAACGTGAGAAAAATAGTTTAGATAAAGTACAGAATAAACCATTTTCAATTGGGTATGGCATTCCTGATGAACCGATGGAAATGGAATTGATACAAGATGAAGAACGTCGTGTTACGGTACAGGGCTATGTTTTCTTTGTGGATATTCGTAAGTTGCGTTCAGGTCGAAGCTTGTTGATTGCTAAAGCAACAGACTATACAGACTCCTTACAAATTAAAATGTTCTCTAAGAATGATGACGACGTTGAAAAGTTTGAGCAGCTGAAAAAAGGTATGTGGGTCAAAGCGCGTGGTAGTATACAAACTGACATGTATACGAATGAACTCGCTATGATGGCAAATGACATCCTAGAAGTTAAAGTAGAGACAAAGTCAGATAATGCGCCAGATGACGCGAAACGTGTGGAATTGCATGCCCATACAACGATGAGTCAAATGGATGCGGTCGTTTCCCCTGGTAGATTAGTGGAACAAGCAGCAAAATGGGGGCATAAAGCAATAGCTATAACAGACCATGCCGGCGTCCAGGCATATCCTGAAGCTCACGCAGCAGGGACGAAAAATGGAATTAAAATACTATACGGCGTGGAAGCAAATTTAGTGGATGATGGTGTTCCTATTGCGTATAACGAAAGTAGTATTCAGTTAGAAGATGCAACTTATGTTGTATTTGACGTTGAAACCACTGGGTTATCGGCAGTTTATGATACCATTATCGAACTCGCTGGAGTTAAAATAAAAAATGGGGAAATCATTGACCGCTTTGAAAGGTTTGCAAATCCACACCATCCATTATCTGAAACAACTGTGGACTTAACAGGAATAACAGATGATATGGTTCGTGATGCGCCAGAAATCGGGGATGTGTTGGTTGAATTTCGGGAATGGGCAGAGAATGACATTCTTGTTGCTCATAATGCAAGTTTTGACATGGGCTTTCTAAATGAGGGTTATAAAAAAATTAACTATGGCAAATCAGCAAACCCAGTAGTTGATACATTAGAACTAGCACGGTTTTTATTTCCTGAATTAAAAAACCACCGTTTAAACACACTGTGTAAAAAATTGGATATCGAATTAACACAGCACCATCGTGCCATTTATGATGCCGAGGCAACAAGCTACCTATTATGGAAGCTTGTACAGGATTTGCTGGAAAAAGACATAACTAATCACAGTCACTTAAATAATCATATGGGTGAAGGAAATGCATATCAGCGTTCACGCCCACAGCATTGTATCTTACTTGCCAAAAACCAAGAAGGATTAAAAAACATTTACAAATTGGTATCCCATGCACATATTGATTACTTTTACCGGGTGCCACGAATTCCAAGATCAATGCTACAAAAACTTCGATCCGGTTTATTAGTTGGCTCTGCTTGTGATAAAGGTGAAGTGTTTGAGACCATGATGCAAAAGTCAAAGGAGGAAGCAGAAAGGGTTGCTGAATTTTACGATTATATTGAAGTTCAACCCCCAGCTAATTACGCCCATTTAATTGAAAAAGAATTAGTACAAAACGAGGCGCAAATTTTTGATATCATTTCAAACTTAGTTGATATGGGAAAACGGATGGACAAGTTAGTAGTGGCAACAGGAAATGTTCATTATATAAATGATCACGAAAAATTGTATAGACAAATATTGATTTCTTCACAAAACGGTAATCCGTTAGCGCGGCAGACGTTACCAGATACACCATTTAGAACGACAAATGAAATGGTAGGTAGCTTTCATTTCTTAAATGATGAAACGAGAAAAGAGATTGTAGTAACGAACACAAATAAGCTGGCTGACTCAATTGAAGAGATATCACCAGTGAAAGATGATTTATATACTCCAACAATTGAGGGCGCAGACCAGGAAATTCGTGATTTAAGCTATAATCGGGCAAAATCATTATACGGGGAATCATTGCCCAAACTAGTAGTAGAGCGCTTAGAAAAAGAATTAACCAGTATTATTGGACATGGGTTTGCAGTTATTTATCTTATTTCTCATAAACTAGTTAAAAAATCATTAGATGATGGATATTTAGTTGGGTCAAGGGGGTCAGTTGGTTCCTCATTTGTTGCGACCATGACAGAGATTACAGAGGTGAATCCTTTACCGCCACATTATGTGTGTGAAAAATGTCATCACTATGAATTTATTACGGATGGATCAGCAGGAAGCGGATTTGATTTACCTGATAAATTCTGTCCTACTTGCAACATTGAATTAAATAAGGATGGTCACGATATTCCCTTTGAAACGTTTCTAGGTTTCAAAGGCGATAAAGTACCAGATATTGATTTGAACTTTTCCGGTGAGTATCAACCCAAGGCACATAATTACACAAAAGAGCTGTTTGGTGAGGACAATGTGTATCGTGCTGGAACAATTGGTACGATTGCTGATAAAACGGCCTATGGATATGTGAAAGGCTATGCTTCGGACAAACAACTGGTTTATAAAAATGCTGAGGTTGACCGCTTGGTTCAAGGGTGTACCGGGGTTAAACGAAACACAGGACAGCATCCGGGCGGAATTATTGTTGTACCAGATGATAAAGAAATATTTGATTTCACACCAATTCAATTTCCAGCAGATGATCGTAATAGTGACTGGAAGACAACACATTTTGATTTTCACTCCATTCATGATAATTTGTTGAAGCTTGATATACTTGGACATGATGATCCTACTGTTATACGTATGCTTCAGGATTTAAGTGGGATTGATCCAAAAACCATTCCAACAGATGATGCGGGAGTTATGAAACTATTCTCCGGTACAGAATCTATTGGCGTTTCAGAAGAGCAAATAAATTGTAAAACGGGGACATTAGGTGTACCTGAATTCGGTACAAAATTTGTTAGACAAATGCTTGAAGACACAAAACCAAATACGTTTGCAGAACTTGTAATTATCTCAGGACTTTCACATGGTACAGATGTATGGCTTGGAAATGCCCAAGAACTGATAAATGATGGTATCTGTAAACTTCCAGATGTAATTGGGTGCCGTGATGATATTATGGTTTACTTGATGCATAAAGGTTTAGATGCATCACTTGCCTTTAAGATAATGGAGTTTGTTCGAAAAGGAAAAGGCCTGCAAGATGAGTGGATTACTGAAATGAAAAAGCATGGTGTACCTGATTGGTATATTGATTCATGTAAAAAAATTAAGTACATGTTTCCAAAAGCACACGCATCAGCATATGTTCTGATGGCAGTTCGAATAGCTTACTTTAAGGTTCATCATCCAATTTTCTTTTATGCAGCATACTTCACAGTACGAGCTAGTGATTTTGACTTGGATACAATGGTCAAAGGATCAAGTGCCATTCGCGAGCGTGTAGATGGAATTGCAATAAAGGGTAATGATGCTAGTCCAAAAGAAAAAAGCTTAATGACTGTATTAGAAATTGCATTAGAAATGAATGAACGTGGCATGCGTCTTCAACGGGTTGATTTATATAAATCAAGTGCAACTGAATTTATAGTAGATGGTGATACACTAATTCCACCATTTAATGCAGTAGATGGTCTTGGTACTAATGCAGCACTAAACATTGTAAAAGCTCGTGCAGAAGGAGAATTCTTATCTAAAGAGGATCTCAGGGAGCGAAGCAAGATATCAAAAACTGTATTAGAGTACTTAGATAATCACGGATGTTTAAAGGGTATGGCTGATAAAAACCAGCTATCATTATTTTAGAAACCTTTATCAATAGCGGGTGCCTTGCTTCAGGGATAGAATTGTGATATAGTTTTAAAGGTAAGAATGATACGAACGGTTAAAAGAGTGGGAGATCCCCACTCTTTCTTCATCCTACCATCCTACTTTAGTGATTCCCCTTGCCACATTATCAGGCAAGGGGTTTATTTTGAAAAAACATAAGGATTGAAATGAAAATTGGTAGTTTTGTTCATAATAAGAAATAAATACAACTGAATAGAGGAGGATTGTTTTGAGTTCCCAAGTAATTAAAAATACTGAAAGTCTGTTGCAACCGATTTTAGAAGAAAAAAATCTGGAACTAGTTGATGTTGAATATGTAAAAGAAGGTAAAAATTGGTTTCTACGTGTCTATATTGATAAAGAAGGTGGAATCGATATAGCTGAGTGTGGAGAGGTTTCAGAGCAGTTAAGTGAGAAGTTAGATGAAACAGATCCAGTCACAGATGCTTACTTTTTGGAAGTTTCATCTCCAGGAGTAGAACGTCCACTGAAAACAGAAGCTGATTTCGAAAAAAACCTAAATAAAAATGTTTTTGTAAAGCTATATGAACCTATTGATGGCGCTAAAGAGTATGAAGGAACCCTAAAAGATTTCACCAATAAAATTGCACATATAGAATACAAAGTGAAAACTAGACAAAAAGTAGTTGAAATTCCGTTTACTAAAATAGCTAAAGCAAGAATAGCAGTTACGTTATAAGGGGGAATAGAATAGTGAACAGTCAGTTGTTTGATGCGATTGATTATTTGGAAAAGGAAAAAGGTATTAATAAAGAGATATTATTAGAAGCTCTTGAAGCAGCTTTGATTTCCGCTTATAAGAAAAACTTTAAATCAGCATCAAATGTGCGAGTAGATTTAGATGAAAAAGCAGGAACAATGCGTGTGTTTTCAAGAAAAACAGTTGTAGAAGCAGCTGAAGATTTACAAGAGGAAATCTCTTTAGAAGAGGCAAAACAGATAGACCCTAACTATGAAATTGAGGATATTATTGAACTTGAAGTAACACCAAAGGATTTTGGGAGAATTGCTGCCCAAGCTGCAAAACAGGTAGTTACACAACGTGTGCGTGAAGCAGAGCGTGGCGTAATTTTTAGTGAATATGCAGATCGGGAAGAAGACGTAATGACAGGTATCATTCAACGCCTGGACCCACGTTTTGTATATGTGAATTTAGGGAAAATTGAGGCTAAATTACCGGAAGCTGAACAGATGTCAGTTGAAGAATACAATGTCCATGATCGTTTAAAAGTTTTTGTTACGAAAGTGGAGAACACGAGCAAAGGTCCACAAATATATATTTCCAGATCACATCCAGGGCTACTGAAACGGTTATTTGAAATGGAAGTACCTGAAATATATGATGGCACTGTTGAAATTAAGTCAGTTGCACGTGAGGCAGGAGACCGTTCTAAAATATCTGTTTACGCTAGTGATCCAGAAGTAGATCCTGTTGGTTCATGCGTAGGCCAAAGAGGACAGCGTGTGCAAGCTATTGTTAATGAACTTAAAGGTGAAAAAATTGATGTTGTAGAATGGTCAGATGATCCAGTCGTATATGTTTCAAACGCACTGAGTCCTTCTAAAGTGGTTGCAGTGCTAATAAATGAAGAAGCGAAAGCTACAACGGTTATTGTACCTGATTACCAATTATCACTTGCAATCGGTAAGCGTGGACAAAACGCTCGATTAGCTGCAAAGCTAACCGGTTGGAAAATTGATATCAAAAGTGAATCTGAAGCGTTAGAAGAAGGTTTACTGAATAATTCAACTGATGAGAGCAGCACTTATTCTGACGATGATGAAGAACTGTTTGAATAAGGAGGATGACCAATGGCACAAGCAAGAAAAGTTCCACAGCGTAAATGTATCGTAACAAACGAAATGAAATCTAAAAAAGAACTGATCCGTATTGTACGTAATAAGGATGGAGAGGTTTTTGTGGATGAAACGGGAAAGAAAAATGGCCGTGGCGCATATTTATCGAGAGATCTAAGTGTTATTGAAAAAGCTGAAAAAAATAATGTGCTAAATCGTCATTTAAACACTGAAGTTGATGCATCTATTTTCGATGACCTTAAGCAACTAATTTCAGGAAATAACCATGAAAAATAATTATTTGAATATGATTGGTCTGGCTTATAGCGCCAGAAAATGTTCGCTTGGTGAAGAAGTAGTTAAAGATATAAGAAAGAAACGAGCGAAACTTGTTTTATTAGCGAGCGATACTGGCCCACAGACAAGTAAAAAAATCACAGATAAATGTAACACGTATGAAATACCTTTACGAATAGTAGATGACAAAGAGACGTTGTCAAACGCTATTGGTAAATCAGAAAGAGTAGCAATTGCAATTTTAGATGCAGGTTTTGCCGCTAAGATAAAGTCGTTACTCGATAATTAAATTCGGGGGTGAACGTATGACTAAAATGCGCGTATATGAATATGCTAAGCAACAAAATACGACAAGCAAAGATGTCATTCAAAAGTTAAAGGAAGTAAATGTAGAAGTATCAAATCACATGTCTACTATTTCAGACGATATAAAAGGTAAGTTAGATGATAAATTCAAAACTAAACAACAATCAACCACATCTAACACTAATAACAAATCTGAGAATAAAAATGTGAAAAAGCAAGAAAATAAAGGGAAACCTTCAAACCAGCAATCAAATCAAAAAAATAATAGAAATCAGCCAAACAACAGAAATCAATCAAGTAAACATCGGAATAAAAAAGGGAACAACTATTCAGCTCCAAAGCAACAACCAGTTATAAAGGAAATGCCTAAAGAGATTAAGTATAGTGAAACACTAACTGTAAGCGAGCTCGCTGCTAAATTGAACAAAAAAGAAGCAGAAATTATCAAAAAATTGATGGGCCTTGGTGTTATGGCTACGAAAAACCAAGATCTTGATGATGAAACTGTTGAATTATTATGTGGTGATTTTGATGTCGCGGTTGAGAAGGAATTTATTCTAGAAGACACAAATTTTGATAAATATAAACAAGAAGATAACATAAGTGATTTACAAGAACGACCTGCTGTAGTAACAATTATGGGACATGTTGACCATGGTAAAACGACGTTACTTGATTCCATTCGCCATACTAAAGTAACAGAAGGTGAAGCAGGAGGAATCACACAACATATTGGTGCTTACCAAGTAGAAAATGATGGGAAAAAAGTAACTTTTCTTGATACACCTGGCCATGCGGCATTTACAAGTATGCGTTCAAGAGGAGCTCAAGTTACCGATATAGCTATTTTGGTTGTTGCAGCTGATGATGGTGTAATGCCACAGACAGTTGAAGCGATTAACCATGCAAAAGCAGCCGAAGTACCAATTATTATTGCGGTAAATAAAATGGATAAAGAAGGCGCTAATCCTGATCGTGTTATGCAAGAGTTAACAGAGTATGAACTTGTTCCAGAGGACTGGGGCGGAGATACTATTTTTGTTCAACTTTCTGCTGTTAAGCGAGAAGGTATTGATGATTTATTAGAAATGATTTTGCTTGTATCTGAAGTGGAGGAATTGAAAGCAAATCCTAAATCAAATGCGTTCGGAACAGTTATTGATGCCCAGCTGGATAAAGGTAGAGGTTCAGTTGCAACGTTACTCGTTCAAAATGGTACATTACGAGTAGGGGATTCTATTGTTGTCGGAAATACCTTTGGTCGAATTCGTGCAATGGTAAATGACCTTGGTAAGCGTGTTAAGGAAGCTGGTCCTTCAACTCCTGTAGAAGTAACTGGATTAAATGATGTACCACAAGCAGGCGATCAATTTCTTGTGTTTGATGATGAGAAAAAGTCACGCCAAATTGGTGAAGCCCGTCAACAGAAACATATTCAAGAAAATCGTGGCGAACAAACAAAGGTTAGTTTAGATGATTTATTTGAACAAATTAAACAAGGGCAAATGAAGGAAATTAACATTATTATCAAAGCAGATGTTCAAGGATCTGCTGAAGCATTAGCAGGCTCTCTTCGAAAAATTGAGGTAGAGGGTGTTAAGATTAAAATTATTCATACAGCTGTTGGTGCAATAACAGAATCCGATATCATTCTGGCATCGGCATCAAATGCGATTGTAATTGGCTTTAATGTGCGTCCAGATGTCAATGCTAAAAAGACTGCGGACTCCGAAAAAGTAGATGTACGATTACATCGTGTTATTTACAAAGTTATTGAAGAAGTAGAATTTGCTATGAAAGGTATGCTTGATCCGGAATATGAAGAAAAAGTTGTCGGGCAGGCTGAAGTACGTGAAATCTTTAAGGTTTCAAAAATTGGAACAATCGCTGGAAGTTATGTGATAGATGGTAAAATTACACGTAACTCAGGGATTCGTGTCATTCGCGATGGTATTGTACAATTTGAAGGTGAATTAGATACGTTAAAACGTTACAAAGATGATGCCAAAGAAGTAGCACAAGGTTATGAATGTGGTATTACTGTTAAAAACTTTAACGATATTAAAGAAGGCGATGTAATTGAAGCTTACGTCATGCAGGAAATTGAACGCAAATGATCCTAATGGCAGAAGTAGAATGTATGTTGTACAACACGCATTCTTTGAAAGATAAGCGATCAGTTTTAAAAAGAATTATGAGCAAGCTGAGGCAAGACTTTAATATAGCGATTACCGAGCTTGATTATCATGATCTATGGCAACGAACGAAATTTGGAATTGTTACAATTTCTACTAGTCATACACATGCAGAACAAATTATCCAAGAAGTATTTCGGGTGATAGACGACTATTCGGAAATGGAACGTACCATTACGCAAGTTGAAAGAATATAATTTTTAATAAAGTATGATAAGAAACGTTGACATAGTTATGAAAAACAATTATGTCTTGTTTCAAATTAAGAGGTGACTGTAATAATGAGTGAAGTGCGTGCAAACCGTGTTGCAGAACAAATGAAAAAGGAACTCGGTGAAATTATTAGTCGTAAACTTAAGGATCCACGTATAGGTTTTGTTACTATTACTGACGTTGAGGTAACAGGCGATTTGCAACAAGCAAAAATTTTCATCTCTGTGTTAGGGGATGAAAAACAAAAACACGAAACGCTGGTGGGTCTGGCAAAAGCTAAAGGCTTCATTCGGTCGGAGATTGGGCAAAGAATTCGGTTGCGTAAAACACCAGAGCTTATTTTCGAATTTGATGAAGCACTGGAATATGGAAACCGTATTGAAGGTATATTACGCGATTTGAATAAGAAGTAATGCTGACATAATTGGAGATCTGACACCTGCACTACCAACGCAGGGTCAGATTTTTCCTTGTATTAAGAACATATATAATTTCCTTGTAGAGGAAAAACGATAGCTTTCGCGATTACTTCTTGGCGATGAGCCAATTTACTCAAATGATATGGAGGCAATTTCAATGGATGGCATATTACCATTATGGAAGCCTAGAGGGATGACATCACATGATTGTGTAGCAAAAATCAGAAGATTATTTCGAACAAAAAAGGTTGGGCATACAGGAACACTGGATCCAGAAGTAGAAGGTGTTCTTCCTATTTGTATCGGACAGGCCACAAAAATTGTCCCGTATTTAACTGACACAAGCAAAGTCTACATAGCCGAGCTCAAACTGGGCAGTTCTACTGACACTGAGGATGCACATGGTAAGGTAATAGAAAAGAAAGAAGTTAAGTGTATACCTTCATCAGAGGAAATTGAAATGGTATTAAATAAGTTTAAAGGGCGAATCGTTCAGGTTCCACCAATGTATTCGGCTGTAAAGGTCAATGGAAAGAAGCTGTATGAATATGCGCGTGCTAACGAGGCAGTTGAACGGCCAAAAAGAGAAGTAAGTATCCAACAATTACAACTATTAGATGCAAAAGAAAACAGTATCAAACTTAAAATTGTTTGCTCAAAGGGGACATATATTCGAACATTGTGCGTTGATATTGGTAAAGCCCTTGGTTACCCAGCACACATGTCTGATTTAGTGAGAACGGAAACAGGATCCTTTTCGAAAGAAGAAACAGTTACCTTTGAACAATTAGAGGAAAAGGAAAAAGTACAGCAGCATACAAATTTTTTGTTACCAATGATTAGAGGCTTATCACATTTAGATTATTACTCAGTTGATGAGGAAATGTCCAAAAAAGTCCTTTTTGGTCAAAAACTTCCGAAACCTATGATAGACTTAAAAACAAATCCATTTATTATTTTATATCAGAAGGAAATACTAGCGATCTATCAGGAACACCCTGATAAGACAGATCTAATTAAGCCAGTTCGTGTTTTTCCTTTATATTTTAAGGATGTATGAGATTTCAGAAACTACGGCCTTCGCCAATAGTACTTGGCGATAAACCAAGTTTTTCTAAGATGATAGAAAAGTGTAGGTGAAAAAAATGAGAACCATTGAGTTGACATATCCACATACGTTAGTACTGGAGGAACTTCCAAAAACGGTAGCAGCAATTGGCTTTTTTGATGGGATACATAGGGGTCATCAAAAAGTAATTCAAGCTGCTGTTACAAAAGCGAAGGAATCAAAAACAGAAAGTGCAGTCATTACATTCCATCCACATCCATCCGTTGTTTTAAAAAAAGAGACTGTACATGTGGAGTACATCACACCACTTCGGGAAAAACAAGAAATTTTACAGCAAATGAATGTTGATCGATTGTATATTGTTACATTTTCTAAAAAACTTGCATCGTTAAGTCCTCAAGAATTTATTGACCATTTTATCATTGGACTAAATATTCAGCACGTCGTTGCTGGATTTGATTTTTCATATGGTCATAAAGGTGAAGGGAACATGAATATTATCCATTCACATACAAGAGGTGCATTTGATTATACGACAATTGAAAAAGTTGAACTTGAGAATGAGAAAATAAGTTCTACTAAAATTCGTTCGCTTTTATCAAAAGGTAATGTTGCAAGTGTAAATAAATATCTTGGCAGAAAGTTATCCGTATATGGAACGGTGGTTGAAGGAGATAAACGTGGCAGAACTATTGGCTTTCCCACTGCAAACATGCGTGTAGGTTCCGAAGTATTACTACCAAAGATTGGTGTATACGCGGTTAAGATCCTATACAAAGGTGAAGTGTACGAAGGAATGGCTAATTTAGGTGTTAAACCGACATTTAAAGATAATGAAACAAAACCGACATTGGAAGTGAACATTTTTGATTATTCCAATGATCTCTATGGAGAAGAACTTCAACTTCAATGGTGTACATTTATACGTGATGAGAAGAAGTTCAATAGCGTTAATGAACTTATTGAACACATTAAAATGGATGAAAAACAAATACGCAATTACTTTTCCTGTTAATCGTATTCTTTTCTTTTTGTACATTATTACTTGCAATTTTATCTAATAAGATGTACGCTTAACATCGTAAAACCATTGCTTGGCAAGACGACACTCCGACGTTTGCTAGGGAATTGGGGATATAAAATAATAATAGGAGGTGAACCTAATGGCTATCACAAAAGATCGTAAGAATGAAATTATTAGTGAATATAAGGTTCATGAAAATGATACAGGGTCTCCAGAAGTACAAATTGCTGTACTTACTGCAGAAATCACAACATTAAATGAACACTTACGTACACACAAAAAAGATCATCATTCACGTCGTGGTCTATTAAAAATGGTTGGTAAGCGTCGTAACCTTCTTAACTATCTGCGTAATAATGATGTTACACGTTATCGCGAACTAATTAAAAGACTTGGTTTACGTCGATAAATTCTTTAAAAAGCGGGAGAAATCCTGCTTTTTTTATATTCATTTGTCTAGCAGTGTGAGCTAGCGATTCGAGAGGTAGGAAATAGACACCCCGATCCATAAAACCATGGCTCTAGGGTCTCTTGATTATGCTTTTCATCGCTGAAGCCCATTCCGCTTTTCTTTGTCTAGCTACGCGGGCTAGCGGTTCGTGACGTAAACAATAGACACTCCGGGCACGAAAAATTATGTGCTCTACGGTCTCTTGTTTACGCATTTCACCGCTGTGCAAGCCCGCTTCGCTTTTCTTGTTTACATACGAACATTTTATCTATAAAATATACTATAGTAGCTTTTGAAAGGAGTACTCAATCTAATGGCAGAAAAACAACTATTCTCCACTGAAATTGCTGGAAATAAATTCACAGTAGAAATTGGAGAACTTGCAAAACAAGCGAATGGAGCTTGTATGATTCAATATGGTGATACCTCAGTATTAACTGCTGCAACCGGATCAAAGAAACCTAAAGATTTACCGTTTTTCCCATTAACAGTTAATTATGAAGAACGTCTATACGCAGTAGGAAAAATACCAGGTGGTTTTATTAAACGTGAAGGGCGCCCAAGTGAAAAGGCTATTCTTGCATCACGTTTGATAGATCGTCCAATTCGACCTTTATTTCCAGAGGGCTTTAGAAATGAAGTTCAAGTTATTAGTACCGTAATGAGTGTTGATCAAGATTGTACATCGGAAATGGCAGCAATGATCGGTTCATCAATTGCACTAAGCATATCAGATATTCCATTTAGTGGACCAATTGCTGGTGTTGTTGTTGGACAAGTTGATGGTGAGTTTGTCATTAACCCAACTATTGAGCAACAAGGAAAAAGCGATATTGAACTTACCGTTGCTGGAACAAAGGATGCAATTAATATGGTTGAGGCAGGTGCAAACGAAGTACCTGAAGAAATTATGCTTGAAGCAATCATGTTTGGACATGAGGAAATAAAACGTCTAGTTGCATTCCAAGAAGAAATTATTGAAGCTGTTTCAAAGGAAAAAACAGATGTTATATTGTTTGAACTGGACCAAGACTTACTTGTGAAAATTGAAAGTGAGTATAAGGAAAAATTAGTTTTAGCAATTCAAGTTCATGAAAAACATGCTCGGGAAGAAGCTATTGAAGAAGTTAAAGCTAAAGTTTTGGAAGCATATGAAGAAGAAGAAGATAGCGTTATTAAACAAGTAAAATCTATTCTTGATAAGATGGTTAAAGATGAGGTTCGTCGTTTAATTACAAAAGAAAAGATCCGTCCTGATGGTCGTAAGCCAGATGCAATTCGTCCACTCACATCACGAATTGGCGTTTTACCAAGAACGCATGGTTCAGCTCTATTTACGCGTGGGCAAACACAGGCTTTAAGTATATGTACTTTAGGTGCATTAGGAGATGTACAAATCCTAGATGGTTTGGACTTGGAAGAGTCAAAACGATTTATGCATCATTACAATTTCCCTAAATATAGCGTGGGGGAAACAGGGCCAATACGTGGTCCAGGTCGTCGTGAAATAGGTCACGGTGCATTAGGGGAACGCGCACTTGAAAAGGTAATGCCATCAGAAACTGATTTCCCTTATACCATTAGACTTGTTTCAGAAGTATTAGAATCAAACGGCTCAACCTCACAAGCAAGTATTTGTGCAAGCACATTAGCTATGATGCATGCAGGAGTACCAATTAAAGCACCGGTTGCCGGTATTGCAATGGGACTTGTGAAATCAGGTGATGACTATACGATCTTAACGGATATTCAAGGTATGGAAGATGCTTTAGGTGATATGGACTTTAAAGTAGCTGGAACAAGTAAAGGTGTAACAGCATTACAAATGGATATTAAGATTGATGGGTTATCGAGAGAAATATTAGAAGAAGCATTAACGCAAGCTAAACATGGTAGACAACATATTCTGGGTCATATGCTTGAGACAATTGATAAGCCTAAAACAGAGCTTTCCGAGTATGCTCCGAAGATTTTAACAATGTCAATTAAACCTGATAAAATCCGTGATGTTATTGGACCAAGCGGAAAGCAAATCAATAAAATCATTGAGGAAACTGGCGTTAAAATTGATATTGAACAAGACGGTAGCGTGTTTATTTCTTCTATTGATGCAGCCATGAATGAAAAAGCGAAAAAAATCATTGAAGATTTAGTACGTGAGGTTGAAGTAGGTCAACTTTATTTAGGAACAGTTAAACGCATTGAGAAATTTGGTGCATTCGTTGAAATCTTCAAAGGTAAAGACGGATTAGTCCACATTTCAGAACTAGCTGAAGAACGTACGAACAAAGTTGAAGATGTTGTGTCAATTGGCGATGAATTTATGGTGAAGGTTAAAGAAGTGGATCATCAAGGAAGAGTTAATCTTTCGAGGAAAGCTGTACTGCTTGAACAAAAAGAAAAAAGTGAGAAATCAAGATCATAGTAAAGAATGAATGAAGAGGCTGGAGAACCAGTTTCTTTTTTTATTTGCCCATTTATTGGAAAAGTCAATGAGCAGTCGCCTTCGCTTTTCTCTGTCTAGTTCCATAGGCTAGCGACTTGAGACATAGTCAATAGACACTTCGAGCAAAAAGTTCGTGCGCTCTATGGTCTCTTGACTACGTTTGTCGTCGCTAAGCAAGCCTACTACACTTTTCATTGTCTAGCTGTGGCTCCTAGAAGCAGACGCCTCCGCTTTTCTTATCATATCTTGTCCTTTTCTTTCATATGATTGAAATGAGAGGGGGATAAGTATGTATAGATGGGTCATCCAAGCTTTTGTTTTTTTCTTATTGGTTGTTATTTCGTTTAATCCTTTAGCCAATCCTTTTGAATCCAAAAAAATTACTACATTCTCTGACATACAGCATTCCATGAAAAATAAGGATCCCTTGTACGATGAAATAACCGCAAAAAGTTCTGTATATAAAATCCCACCCCAAAACGCTGTAATCGACAAGGTATGGAAAAAGATTCCCGGTTTAAACGGTAGAGCAGTAAATATAGATAAATCCTATAAAAAAATGAAAAAGGATGGCGTTTTTAATAAAAAGCTACTTGTATTTGATGAGATCAAACCCAGTATTTCATTAAACGATTTACCACCCGCCCCAATTTATCGTGGAAATCCAAGTAAAAAAATGGTTGCTTTAATGATTAATGTTTCGTGGGGAACGGAATACATACCACCAATTTTAAATGTCTTAAAAGAGCAGCATGTAAAGGCAACGTTTTTTATCGAGGGAAAATGGGCTAAGAATAATGCAGAATATGTCCAAATGATAGCGGAACAAGGTCATGTAATTGGTAATCATGCATATAATCATCCTGATATGGCCCGCCTATCTGAACAAGAAATTATGGAACAAATAAAAAACACAAGTGATACACTTCAAGCTATTACTGGTGAAAAACCAACATTATTAGCACCACCAAGTGGAAGTTATACCGATCAAGTCGTAAAAGTAGCAGCTAGTTATAATATGGAAACAATTTTGTGGAGTGTAGATACCATTGATTGGAAGAATCCATCTGTATCTGTTATGATGAATCGAGTGACGCCAAAACTTCATCCAGGTGCAACGATTTTAATGCATCCTACTGAAGCAATCGTACGTGGTTTGAAAGATTTAATTACTGTAATACAAGAAAAAGAATACCATTTAGGTACAGTTGAAAGATTACTTTCTGAAGAACGTTTAAATTAAAAGGTTTTGAATGCACGTAATAATAGGAGGATTCATCTGTGATTGAAAAACATACATGTAAAAATGGTTTACGTATTGTGCAAGAAAAGATTTCCGCTGTAAGATCGGTAACAATTGGTATCTGGGTATTGACCGGATCTCGAAATGAAACAGATACGAATAATGGAATTTCGCACTTCCTTGAGCATATGTTCTTTAAAGGAACTGAGACAAGGTCAGCAAAAGATATAGCTGAAGCCTTTGATGCTATTGGTGGACAGGTAAATGCATTTACCTCAAAGGAATATACATGTTTTTATGCAAAGGTATTAGATAATCATAAAGAGTATGCCTTAGAAATTTTGGCTGATATGTTCTTTAATTCTTCTTTTGATGAAGAGGAAATGGAAAAAGAAAAGAAAGTTGTATTAGAAGAAATTAAAATGTATGAGGATACACCAGATGATATAATTCATGATCTTTTAGCACATGCATCCTACGGAGACCATCCATTAGGCTTTCCGATATTAGGGACAGAAACACATTTAAAATCGTTTAAACCTAATACACTAAGAAATTATATAGCTAATCGCTATACACCAGGTAACGTGGTAGTATCAGTTGCTGGAAACGTGGATGAATCCTATATTCGTAAAATAGAATCACACTTTGGTGATTTTGAATTAAATCAAAAGCATGAATCATTGGGAAAACCTGTATTTCATGCTAACCAAATGGAACGTAATAAGGAGACGGAACAAGCTCATTTATGTATCGGTTATGATGGATTACCAGTTGGTGATGATCTCACCTACAGTTTAGTTATTATGAATAATGTCTTAGGTGGGAGCATGAGTTCCAGACTGTTTCAGGATGTCAGGGAACAAAAAGGTTTAGCATACGCAGTATTTTCGTATCACTCTTCTTTCCTTGATAGTGGACTTCTAACAATATATGCTGGAACGGGGAAAGAACAATTACCATTATTACAAGAAACAATATCGAGTACTGTTAACGAATTAATTTCAAATGGACTGACAGATAAGGAACTGAAAAATAGTAAAGAACAATTAAAAGGTAATCTAATGCTAAGCCTTGAGAGCACAAATAGTCGTATGAGCAGAAATGGAAGAAACGAATTACTGCTTCAACGCCATCGTACACTAGATGATATGATAAAAGAAATTGAAATGGTTGATCACGGTACTATTCAAACTGTAATCGAAACTATGTTTAAATCAGAGCCATCGACAGCGTTGATCGCTCCAAAGCAAAACTAAAAGTTTAAAATAACCTATGTGTTTTGACATAGGTTATTTTTTTTTACATATAGTTATAATAGAGGTTGTTCAACGCACTAATACGTATACTAAATGAGGTGAGTAGGATGCGTTATAAAGATATCAGTGGTAAAGAAATTGTAAACGTAAGCCATGGTTCAAGGCTAGGTGTTTTGGGTGCAACTGATTTGGAAATCGACGAAAAAACCGGTCAAATCAGGTCTTTTATTATTCCTAACTACAAATGGTTTGGTTTAAAAAAAGAAGGTGCAGAAACAAAGATCCATTGGAACGCAATAAAAAAAATCGGAGAAGATATGATTATGATTGAAACAGATTGAAAATCGATTTAGATGAATAACGTAAGAGGCTGGGACATAACTAGCCAAAAATAACTTAAAAATGGTTCCGATCATCGG